>CAZVIG010000031.1:0-9472 GCA_964627395.1 uncultured Sedimenticola sp. | reverse complement strand
CGGTGGTCGCTCGGCCCTGTGGGAGCGGCTTCAGCCGCGACTCCCGAGTCGACCGGCGGCTGAAGTCGGGGCTGAAGCCCCTCCCACAAGCGAAGGCCGAATGCTCTCCCTTTGATGCAGCCGGTCACTACGAAACGAGGGAACCGGCTGCCCCGCTGGCGACGGCCTCAATCGGCAGGGCAGCTTCCCTGGTCGCGGGGCCTCAGCAGCAGCACCGAGCAGGGGGCGCGTTCCACCACCTTTTCGGCGCAGGAGCCCACCAGCACCGTCTCGGCCCAGCGCTTGTCGCAGTGCGGCATCACCACCAAGTCCACCGCATCGCCCTTCGCCACCTTGATGATGCGCTTCCAGTGGGTGCCCTGCTCCACGCGCTGGCGCACCGGGCGCTGGAAGTACCGGCCACAGAAGGCATCGAGCTGGCGCTCCACCTCCTGCCGCGCCTTTTTTTCCGCCTCCGGCGGGAAGTAGCTGGCGACGATCGCCATGCCGAAGCCGGGCATCACGGTCATCACCTCGATCTCCGCGTCGAAGGTCTGGGCGATGCGCTCGATCTCCGAGGCGAACTGGCCGGCGAACTCCGCATGGGAGAGGTCGATGGGATAGAGGATCTTCTTGAACATGGTCTGGCTCTCCTGGGTCCGTCAGGCCGTCGCCGCCTGGGGCGTCGTCTTGCGCGCCCGCGCCTTCTGTAGCAGCGCGATCAGCGCCAGCAACGCCAGCGCCGGCACGAACACCCACTGCTTGGGCGGGCGATCGGTGGGCAACTGGATGCTCACGATCTCCTGGTCGAAGTCCAGTCCCGCCTTCTCCGCCGGGCTGCCGAAGACCACGTTGTCGATCAGGGTCTTGTTCCCTTCCTGCCGGGTTTCGATGCCGGCCTCCATGAGCCGCTCGGCCGCCGTCTTGCCCTCGCCCAGGGGCAGGATCACGGTTTTGCGGAAGGGCTTGCCGTTGTCCTTTTCCCCAGCGACGGTGAGCCGCAGATCCTGCCCCGCGGGCAGACGCTCGATCACCTGCGCCAGCTCGGCGCCGCCGTGCTCCTCGAAGGGCGGGTAGATCTCGTCCCAGAAGAAGCCGGGACGGAACAGGGCAAAGGTCACCAGAAACAGCGCCGCGGTCTCCCACAGCCGGTTGCGGGTGAAGAACCAGCCCTGGGTGGCGGCGGCGAAGGTGAGCATCCCGATCACCGCGCCGGCGATCACCACGATGGCATGCAGCACATCCTCCACCCCGATCATGAGCAGCTCGGTGTTGAAGATGAACATGAAGGGCAGGATGGCGGTGCGGATGTCGTAGGTGAAGCCCTGGATACCAGTACGGATGGGATCCCCCTGGGAGATGGCCGCGGCGGCGAAGGCCGCCAGCCCCACCGGCGGGGTGTCGTCCGCCAGGATGCCGAAATAGAACACGAACAGATGCACCGCCACCAACGGCACGATCAGCCCCTGCTCGGCCCCCAGATTGACGATCACCGGCGCCATCAGGGTGGAGACCACGATGTAGTTCGCGGTGGTGGGCAGGCCCATCCCCAACACCAGGCTGATCAACGCCGTGAACAGCAGGATCAGCGGCAGGTTGCCGCCGGAGATGAACTCCACGAACTCGGTCATCACCAGGCCGATGCCGGTGAGGGTGACGGTGCCCACCACGATGCCGGCGGCCGCAGTGGCCACGCCGATGCCGATCATGTTGCGCGCACCGTCCGAAAGGCCGTGCATCAGGTCCACGAAGCCCTGACGGAAGCTGTGTTCCGCCCCGCTCTGCCCACGGAAGAAGGCCTTCAACGGGCGCTGGGTGAGCAGCACGAACATCATGAACACCGTGGCCCAGAAGGCGGACAGCCCGGGCGACAGACGCTCCACGGTGAGCGACCAGATCAGCACCACCACCGGCAGCAGGAAGTAATAACCCGCCGCCGCGGTCTCGCGCAGGTCGGGCAGCTCGGTGATCTCGTGACTGGTGTCCAGTTCCGGCACGCAGCAGGCCACCCGCACCAGGCCCACATAGGCTGCCACCAGCAGGGCGCTGGCCACCCAGGGGGTGGCATCACCGGCGACCGTCTTGATCCAACCCAGGCCGTAATAGACCACGGCGGTGAGCGCCATCAGCACGATGATGGTGAGCAGGAAGCTGGCCAGGGAGCGCAGCAGGTTGCTCGGCTTGCGCCGCGGCAGTCCCTTGAGGTTCAGCTTGCAGGCCTCGAGATGCACGATATAGACCAGCGCGATGTAGGAGATCACCGCCGGCAGGAAGGCATGCTTGATCACCTCGATATAGGAGATGCCGACATATTCCACCATCAGAAAGGCGGCGGCGCCCATGATGGGCGGGGTGAGCTGGCCGTTGGTGGAAGAAGCCACCTCGACCGCCCCGGCCTTCTCCGGGCTGAAGCCCACCCGACGCATCAGCGGGATGGTGAAGGTGCCGGTGGTGACCACGTTGGCGATGGAGGAACCCGACACCATGCCGGTCAGCGCAGAGGAGACCACCGCCGCCTTGGCCGGCCCGCCGCGCATGTGCCCCATGGCGGCGAAGGCGACGCGAATGAAATAGTTGCCGGCACCGGCCCGCTCCAGCAGAGAGCCGAACAGCACGAACATGAACACCATGCTGGTGGAGACGCCCAGTGCCACGCCGAACACGCCCTCGGTGGAGAGCCAGTAGTGGCTCATCCCCTTGGCGAAGCTGGCGCCCTTGTGCGCGATCACATCGGGCATCCAGGGACCGGCGAAGGCATACAGCATGAACACGCCGGCGACGATCATCAACGGCGGCCCCAGGGCGCGCCGCGTCGCCTCCAGCAGGGTCGCCAGGCCGACCACTGCCACCACCAGATCCAGGGTGGTGGGATTGCCGGGCCGGTCGGCCAGCTCGCTGTAGAACAGGTACAGGTAGGCCGCGCAGAAGGCGCCTACCAGGCCCACGATCCAGTCCTGCACCGGGATGTAGTCGCGCGGCGAGGAGCGGAAGGTGGGATAGGCGATGAACGACAGCAGAATGGCGAACGCCAGGTGGATGGCGCGCGCCTCGGTATCGTTGAGAATGAAGAAATTGAAGGTGAAGGGCAGTGGCGATGCGTACCAGAGCTGGAACAGCGACCACGCCAGCGGGATGCCGAACAGCAGTGCCTTGGGCAGCTTGCCCTTGGGGGCGCGCGCCCCGGTGTCGGCCTCCGCGATGATGGATTCAGCCGCCTCCAGGTCGGGCGCGACGGCCTTGTCGTCCTGCGTCATGTCTCCCCCTTGCCCGTGCGCTCGGGCTTGTTCTTCTGGTCAGGAAAAAAGACCGGGGCGCAGGGCCCCGGTCCTTTCGCCGATCACATCAGGCCGGCTTCCTTGTAGTACTTGACCGCACCCGGATGCAGCGGGGCCGACAGGCCTGCCTTGATCATCTCCTTCTTGGTCAGGTGCGCGAAGGCGGGGTGCAGCTTGCGGAAGGTGTCGAAGTTTTCGAACACCGCCTTGACGATGTGGTAGATCACGTCGTCGGGCACCTTGGCCGAGGTGACCAGAGTGGCACGCACACCGAAGGTCTGGACGTCGTCAGGGTTGCCACGGTACATGCCACCGGGGATCACCGCCTTGCTGTAGTAGGGATACTTCTCCACCAGCTTGTCGATGGCCGGGCCGGTGACGTTCACCAGCACCGCGTCACAGGAGGTGGTGGCCTCCTTGATGGAACCGCTGGGGTGACCCACGGTGAACACCATGGCGTCGATCTTGTTGTCGCACAGCGCCTTGGACTGCTCGGCCGACTTCAGCTCGGAGGCCAGCTTGAAGTCCTTCATGGTCCAGCCCATGGCCTTCATCACCACTTCCATGGTGCCGCGCTGGCCGGAGCCGGGGTTGCCCACGTTGACACGCTTGCCCTTCAGATCCTGGAAGTTCTTGATGCCGGCATCGGCACGCGCCACCACGGTGAAGGGTTCGGCGTGGATGGAGAACACCGCGCGCAGATTCTTGTCGGGGCCGGCATCCTTGAACTTGCTGGTGCCGTTGTAGGCGTGGTACTGCCAGTCGGACTGAGCCACGCCGAGATCCAGCTCGCCGTTGCGGATGGCGTTGAGGTTGTAGATGGAGCCGCCGGTGCTCTCCACCGAGCAGCGGATGCCGTGTTCCTTGCGGGTCTTGTTCACCAGACGGCAGATGGCCCCGCCGGTGGGATAGTACACACCGGTGACGCCGCCGGTACCGATGGTGACGAAACGCTGCTCGGCCGCCTGGGCCGCACCGCTCAGCGCGGCGCCCAGCACCAGGCCGGCACCCAGCAGCGCACTGCCGATTCGCTTGATCTTCATTGGGGGTTCCTCCTCTCACTAGAGACGCAGATTGTTTTTATCGGACCCGACGCCGGCGCTGCCGACCCCGGACCAACGATCCATCAAGATAGCGCCATTCGGCGCAAATTGCCACGGTCGTAAAGGCGCCTTTTCTGGATTCGTGAAACGACGCCATGCCCGGCAGGTACTCGATCGTAACGAGTGCCTCACCAAGCGACGCTTCCATCATGGAGTCGCATTTGTTCGTGCCCTGCGCATATCGTCAGCGTCCACGTCCACCGCCGCCACAGGAGAGGCGTCGATCCCTGTTTCGCGTTCCCGCCCCACTCGCGCACCCAGCCGTTCCAGTGTCCACTGCCTGTCGATACGATATGACATTCGGAGTGCCCGGAAACGCAATGTCTCATCACCCCCAGCGGATGCAATCTCCATCAACACCGATCTTCCTCTCGGCAGTCGCGCCACCATTTCCAGAACCACATCACCAATGGCATCCCGGTGTTTCCGCAACAGCGCCGTCAGAGACGTCGGCGCCGCCACGCGCTGAAACCGGGGCAATATGCGACGCACGGCCACCCATTTCTTCCGAGACAAGTGTTTCCGCCCCACCAGATGCTCGACCATCACCCTGAACCCGCGCACGGTAGGTTTTTCCGACAACGTCCGTAAGACCACCCCGAATACTTCGTCCGACAGATCGGGTGCGGCCAGGATCGCCCTCGCGACGTCGATCCGTTTCGCCACCGGCTGGGATCGTATGCTGGCCAACCGCCGCAACTGACGCTGTATGGAGCGACTGTGCACCGCCGCGTCTGGAAGATTCAACTCGAGCACTGCATTCGGATCCAACTTCCACAAACGCATCAATAATCTGGTCCTCAGTCTCTCACCGAGTTCTTTACTGGACACGACCTCCCGTAATTTCTCCGGAGCCCCTTCCGGTCGTGTCGCCATCCACCAACGGGTCTGCGCGTCGAGCAACGTACCGTCCACTTCGACGGTCTCATCCTCCGTTAGCGGAATACCCACTCCCAGACGTTCCGCAAGCTCATAGGAGGCAAGCCTCACCGAGGCCGAGGAATCCGCCATGCCGCGCCGTAGACAATCGCGCCGCTCCGACACATCCTCTGCGAAGCGGCACCAGACACCGATGGCCGCCCGACGCACCGCGGCATCAGGATGCCCCACATAAGATTTTGCCAAAGCCTTGAAGCGTGGCCCTTGCGGTGGATCGGTCACCCCGGCCACGCCGAAAAGCGCGGCAAGAACTTCCGCTTTCCGGGGACGCCGTGCTTCGGCCCAGGACAGCACCGGGTCGACCACGTCCTCGGGCGCCACCGTGGTCCCTTCCGGACTTCTCAAGAGAGCCGCCAACATCTTCAGATCCACCTTCGCATCCGACGGACCTGCGTTCTCGAACAGGGAAGCGATGAGATCCCGAACCGAATCGAACCCCAGCCGTGGTAACGCGATTACAGCCTGTACACGTTCACCCTGATCACGCCCGCGATCCTTCAATATGGCGAGCACTGCAGCCAACGCTTCCTTTTCCCTTAGCAAACCCAGAGCCCGAATGGCGCGCCGCCTCACGTCCACCAATGGATGGCTTTGTAGGAGATTCAGCAATGGCCGTAGTGCCCGATAGTCCTCCGCCTCGGCAAGGGCATCGACAGCACAGCCGACCACCCCCGGATCAGGATCTTCCAGCAACTCCAGAAGACGAGGGATCGCGAGGCGCTTGCTGTTCACCATCGCCTCTTCCTCTCGAAAGAAGAACCCGAATGCAGCGGCCGCCGCGCAACGCACTTCCGATGAAGCATCAGACAACCCACGCAACAGCCAGCGTATCGAGTATTCCTCTTCCCTGCGCCCCACTGCTGCCACTGCTGCGGCTCTCAATAACGGCGACTCGCTGTCGAGCTGGGCATACAGGGCAGAAGCCAGGCGCGGCTCGGTGGCTTTTTCCAGCACCGGAATGACTGCCTTCCGAACTTTGTCATTGGGGCTGGAAGCCATTTCCACGAGAAGCTGAATCGCCTCATCCCTACTTTCCGAGTGGGCACGCAACCATCCGGCGATCTCTGCCACCTTTACAGGGCTTCGGAAACCGGCAAGCATAGTCGGCTGCCGCAGGCCTTGCTGCTCGTCCCGATTGTTGGAGGGTGGAAAACTTGGAGCAGTTTCATCCTTTACGATTTCCACATAACGATCCACCGGCACTTCGGAAAACCGCGCAAAGCTCCCATCCGGCCATTCCACCGTCACCGACACTGGCCCCTCCACGTTCCCGAGACCGAACAGCAGCCGCCGGTCGTTCTGTCCAAGGAAAGCGGCGGGTTGGACGACCTTTTCAAACCAATGACCATCCGCGGACACCCGAACACGTGCGCCTATACCATCCCTGTTGACCTTGCCGGTTCCTTCCAGGGATATACCGATCCAGTGCCCCCCCGTGCGACTGTTGCGCAAGAGCTTCGGTGGTCCATTGTTATGCGTCACCAAAATCTCCGGCAGACCGTCGTTGTCGAAATCCGCTGTCAAGGCACTGCGTGCAGACAGGCGGTCAGGCGTGAATGCGAGACAATCGGCACCACAGGCAACGAACCCACCTTGCGGTTCACCCAGCCATACGCCGTCCGGTTGCCCCAGGGCCTGTTTGGGTGCGCTCTCGTCCGCCGCGAGATGACCGTTGGCCACATAGATGTCCTGGTCACCGTCGTTGTCGAAATCCGCTACCGCGATACCCCATCCGTGAGTCCCCATCTGTTCGGGGGCATCCAGCCCAAGCTCCCGCGCTACATCTCGAAACCCCTTTTGTTCACGACGAAACAGCAACAAGGGATAGGAGGCGGGTGTGGACATCAAAAACATCTGTTCCGGAGAGCGATCGGTACGCATCAGGCTCACGACCGCCATCGTAGGGACGGCACTCGCCAGTCCGAGCGTTCCCCCGGCTTCCCGAAATCCGGACTCACCGCCGGATAGCATCACTCTATTCGGGGATCCCTTGTCATTGACTATCACCAAGTCCGGGCGAGCATCCCCATCCAAGTCCTCCCACCATGAGGCCAACCCCCGACCACTTGCGTCATCCGCATGCAGTGGCTGCCCGATCTCCCGAAAATCCAGTCCTCCCGAGTTGTGGAGAAGAAGATTTCTGCGGCTGTCGAACAACGCGGGATTGAAGTCAGGATGGATGGAGGGCTCGAACCCGGCCTGCACCTCTAGTCTTTTCTGCCCCTGCCGGTAAGCCACATAGCCCGTGACATAGACGTCCAGCAACCCGTCATTGTCGAAATCCGCCAAGGAGATGGAGGTCCCGAGGTAATCTGAAGGCAGTTCTACTTCCAGCAGTTCCTCCTTGAAACCGCCTCCACCATCGTTCCGATACAATTTCAGTACACGATAGCCCGTGACCACCAGATCGGGATCACCATCGTTATCGAGATCGCCGGCGGCACAACCCGTTCCCCAGATTGCATCGTGGAAACCAGCTCTTAGACTGACGTCCTCGAAGCGGCCGTCTCCGCGGTTACGATAAAGCACATCGTGTCGATCTTGCTGCCACCATTGCACTCGGCCGTGATACCGGTGCTCGCCCGACCCGGCGAGGAAGAAGATGTCCACCAAACCGTCCCCATCGAAATCCAGAATGCAGGCGCCTGCGCCGAGGGCCTCATGCAATCCAAGCAAACGGCCGCCAACCTGCTGGTGACTGGCAAATATGCCGGCCCGGGCCGTTACATCTTCGAACAGCGGAGAGCGAAACCGGCCGCGACTGTGTGCCGCCTCGACGGGCGTAGCACCCGAGGTCGCGGGGCGGGAGAAATAGGTTGGTTCATTCAGGGGAACATTCCACGCTGCGACCATCCCCAGCAGAAGCGCCAAACCGACGACAGCGAGGTGAAGATCTCGCACGATCCTCACCCTCTTTCCAGACCTTTTTCACCCGTTTCGCCGAGGAGACGGGCGGGAGGTCTGATTCTCAGCGGGATCACCAGTGAATCCCTCGCGACATCGACTATCGGAAGTCGATCTGAAAGCTCTCCCAGAGCCCAGTCGGCATATCGCCGGTTGAATTTTCGGTAACGCACCAGCGCAGTGACCGTCAGAGGCCCTTTTGCCCAATAGGGAACAGTGAATTCAACATCCACGGTGTCCGTTTGTCCCGGCAACAGCGTGCTGTTGTAGAGTTCCCCTACCGCGTTGAACAAATCATGCTTCCATACATGCTCCCCCTCACGATCGAGCAATACTGCTTGATAGATTCTTGCCGCCTGATCCACCCTGCCTCGCGCATCGATGCCCCCGCGCTCGAAAAGGGTACGATTCGCCGCATCGGACACCCGTACATAGAGCCACGCCTGGTTGATGTCTGTGGTGCCACCGGGGAACCGATGTCCGACACCGGCGTTTGTCACGGTCAGACGGATGGTCGCCTTCTCTCCGAGGTAAAGAAAATATGGCGCATCCTCATCCTGTGGGCGCATCGATTCGTCGATCTGGCGCAACGTCTGGGTGGCATCCTTCCGGTTTGGCTCCTCGACAGCGACGAACACCTTTTTTTCGCTCAGGAAACGCCTGACCGCTTGTAACTGCTCGTCGTCTCCCGCAATGGCCGCTAGCATGGTGTTACCGCCCGGCGTCCGATGTGAGCGAATGCGTCCCGCATCGTCGGCCGATGGGTCGTTCGACACCGTCAAAGGAAAATGGCAATCCTGACAACGTTTCGGCTTTCCTTCACGAAAGCTGTGTTGTCCGCGTCCGGAAAACGGTCCTGAGGCCCATGTCGAGTAATCGTCTTGCAATTTGACCCATCCCCAATCATTGACTTCGCGATCGATGAACGACTCATGACAACTGGCACAGGTTTCCGGCTCGCTCAGGGCCTGTGGAGCCATGGCCTGCCGATGGGCCGCGGGATTGAGGCGGATCAGGAATCTGGCCAACCCTTCCGCAACCGGAGTGTTCCGATACTCGAACAGATAGGCAGGCCGCAAGTCGAGTTCATAGCTGGCGACTCCTTTAAGATGGGCGACTCGTTGAATCGCATGGCAACCGAGGCATCCCACGCCTTCCTCGAAGGCCGCCGTGCCCGGCGTTCCCCCATGCCGCCCTCCCTCCGTGAGCTGCCCGCCCAACAGAGCCACCGGCGCATGGCAACCTTCGCAAAAACGGGTGGCAGGCAACCCC
>CAZVIG010000030.1:9121-11779 GCA_964627395.1 uncultured Sedimenticola sp. | reverse complement strand
CCCGGCATCGAGAACATCCGCCGCTCCAATCTGCCGGTGGGGCAGGACTACGGCAAGATCACCGATATCAAATACGGCGCCGGAGTCAACTTCCTGGTCGGGGACGTGATGCCCAACACCTTCAGCAGCAGCTTCGGGCGGGCCAGCGCCACCCTCATGTCGGGGCTTATGGGGGCCGATACCTACCGCTTCTCCAATCTCTGGGGTGCGGCGGCGGTGTACGAGCTGCCGGACCTGGAGGTGAAGGTGGACGGCCAATCCTTCACCGCGCCCGAGACGCTGGACACCCTCGACTTCTCGGGCGTGTATGGCGATCTGGAGATCGACATCTACCAGTATTCCGCCGCGGAGGTGACCACCAAGCTCATCGAGGCCATCGGCGACACCGATCTGAAGGAAACCCTGAAGGCCTACAGCGGCCCGGATGTGGTCAGCAACTACGTCGTCGTGCGGGACACCACCCTGGCCAATCTGGGCGCGGATCTCGGGGTAGGGGTGGGTTCCTTCGGCACCAGCTTCGTCGTGGCCTCGGACATCGAGTCCATCGTCGGTTCCTCGCTGGGCACCACCACGGTGCGGTTCCATGGCGACGCTTCGCTCAAAGGGACGCTGAAGGCTGGCAAGCTGGGCGATCTGGTGCTGGACTACAGCGATTACGACAAGGGCGATGGCACGGGCATCGAGGTGGATCTCTCCGCCGGCTTCGACCTGCCTGGCCCTGGCGACCTGCTGGACATGAGCCTTGGCCTGCCGGACGGCGTGAGCGGGCCCGGCGGCCTGGATTTCGGCCTGCCTGGGCTGAGTGATTATCTGCTCGACCGGCATGCCAACTGGGGTAAGGCACAAGGTGTCGAGGGCAACCGGCTCGGTGGATTGACCACCCTGCTGGACGTGGCCGGGCCCTACGACCCGAGCAATGCCCTGTTGGCCGACTACGGCGTCAGGGGCGTGAGCCGGGTGATCGGTTCCGCCTTCGATGACAACATCACCGCCGACAACACCCGTGTCGTCATCGAGGCCAGTCCGGGGAATGATGTCATCACGGGCGTGGGGCGTGAAGGCCGGGACGGTTCGGACGAGATCCTCGACCTGAAAAACAATACCGCCGATGGCTTGACCGTCATATCTCGCGGCCTGGAGACCGTGGTGGCGGACTTGGGCAACTGGCGTAATGTCACCATCCAGCAGACGACGCCGGACATCCGGCGTCTGGTGATCACCGGCGGGCAGGATTACACGGTGACTCGCGCCTCGGGCGATCTGGTGGTGACCCATAGTGGCAATGGCAAGACGCTCACCATCGAGAAGGGCGCCGGTGTCGAGATCGCATCTTCGGAACCGGTGCTGGGGGTGGCCCGCCTGTTCAGTGCCGATTCCCTGGTGGCGGCCGACGGCACCGCACCGGTCACATCCATCGACCAGGTCGGGCAGGATGCCTTGAGTGCTGCGCTGGCGGCCTTCCACAATAAGACACTGCGGGTGGATGCCACTGATTACCCCTTGAGCTGGGATGCGGACAAAGGTGTCCTCTCCTATATCGATGGCAGCGATACGCTACCGCTGATCGATGTCGCCGATCTGAGCGTCAGCGTCACCGAATTACCAGGCCTGACACTGGCCGACCGGCTGCCCGACGGGACCATCCGCATCGACGCCAGCGCCGCAGGTCATGGCTGGAGTGCCGATGGCATGGACCTCCAGTCGGTACTGGTGCGCGAGATCGCGCTGCAGATGGGTGTGGATCTCAGCGCCAGCCTGGCGCCGGGCACCACCCTGACGTTGCCGGGCATACTGGAGACCGGCGACCTCGATCCGACCGCCCCCATCCTGGCCAGCGCATGGCCGGCCAACGCCTTGCTGGATACCGATCTGGTCAGCCTGGCGGCATCGGGTGGATTGTTGGAGCAGGCGCGGAACGCATGGGTGGGCAGCTTCATTCAGTCCGCGGGCAGCAGTGCCGTGCGCGAGCTGGCACTGGACGACATCCCTATCCCGATACTACGTCTGGAAGATCTGCCGGGAGACGAGCTGGCGCGCAGCACCGAAGATGGCATGGTGCTGCTCGACCCCACGGCCGCGGATCATGGCTGGTTTGTGAATGCAGATGCGACGGATCTCGGTGCTGGCGGTCGCATCGATCTGTACAGCGTGCTGGTCCACGAGATCGGACATGCCCTGGGTATGGGGCATGACGTCGATGCCTCCGCTCAGGAAGTCATGGATTCCCCGCTCGCGCCGGGACAGCGGCTGGCGGTGCCGGCCAGCAGCGAGGATGCGCCGATTCGGGTGCTCGATACCGACAGTTCGGACCAGAGCCGGCTCGCCGACGGCCTGGGCGCCTTCGAAGAATGGGTCGGGGCCTTGGGCGACCGGCTGGACGATTTTCTTGCCACTGCCATTCCCTTCACCGATGCCACGCTATCGGACCTGCTGCCGATCGGTGGGCAGCAACTTCGCGATGCGGTATCGGAACTGCGTGCCCAGATCGGGGACCTGTTCCAGGGCAACGTGGACAGCACGGATATCCTGGCGCTCGATTATGTGCAGGCGGGGACCGATCCAGAAGGCCGCAATTTCTTCGCCAGCCTTCCGGTGCAGTCCGTCTCACGCACCTTTGCCCTGGATCTGAGCGGCGTGACGGATCTGCAAGATTTCGAC
>CAZVIG010000030.1:0-9111 GCA_964627395.1 uncultured Sedimenticola sp. | reverse complement strand
GACGCTGACCGCCGATTTGACGCTCGATTTCACTTTTGGCATCGACAATGGCGGCGATTTCTACGTCGAGTCGCCAGCAGCAGTGCTGGACCTCTCGCTGGGCAACTCCGATCTCGACTTCGGTTTGCAGCTCGGGCCTTTGGGCCTGGGAGTACAGGACGGCCAGATCGATATCGGCACCGAGATGCGCTTCGGTACCGAGCGCCGGCTCGACTTCCAGGCGCTGACCTCGGGCCAGGTGCCGGCCGACGTATTGCTGCCGGTGCTTGGTGGCGATACCCGCTTCGACGCGACCCTGCCGCTGGTACTGGATGGGGGACTCGACGGTTTGCAGGCAGACGGCGCGATCATCGTCGCCAGCCTGGCCTCACGCGAGGGCGTGGAACGGCTGGGCAGTATTGCCGACCTGTTCCAGAACGTCGAAGTCGAGACCTATGGCCTGGACGGCCTGTTCGATTTCAAGACGCTGAGCGTCGATCAGATCATCGACGGCCTGATCACCGTGCTGGATGCGTTGGTGGACGAGGACAGCGCCCTGTTCACGCCGCTGCCGGGCATCGACCAGAGCCTGGCCGGCCTGCTCGGCGACGGCTCGGTGGACTTTCTCACCGCGCTCAAGACACGCCTGGAATCGGTGCGCGACAACGGCACCGACCGTCTGGACGAGCTGGAAGGCGAGCTGAATACCGTTTTCAACGCATTCCTCGGCGCAGGTACCGATCCCTTCGATCTGGGCTACCAGGATTCGCGGCTGACGCTGGACTTCGGTTTCGAAAAGCTGCTGGCCGACAGCGAGTATGCCTTCGCCCTCGACCTGGGCGACTTTTCCAGCCAGATACCGTTGCCCGACGGTATCGATGTGGACGTGAAGCTGGGTGATGCGGACGGGCAACTGAGCCTGGGCCTGTTGGCCGACCTGTCGCTCGACTTCGGCCTCGCCTGGGATCTGAGCGATGCCCTGAATCCGGTGCTCGAGGTGGATGGCGATTCCGGTATCGAGGCCAGCCTGCAGGCCGGCTTCGGGCAGCCGGTGGACTTCGCCATCGACCTTGATCTGGGCAGCTTCGGGTCGGTGGGCTTTTTCATCGACGACGCCACCGCCGATATCGGCATGCGCGCCGCATTCGGCCTGAACGGCGCGCAGGAGACTTATGCCCTGGGCGACCTGGCGTCCAATCTGGACAGCCGCCTGGAAGGCCGCGCGGCGCTGGACCTGCCGATGTACTTCCCCACCGCCGATCTGCCGTTGGGCGGGGCCGAAGACCGCAACGGCGACGGACTGGCCGACAATGTGCTGCACTTCGGCGCCGACTTCGACCTCGGCAGCGGCATCGACTGGCGGGTGGTGGCGCCGGACCTGGAGAATGCCTTCTCGCTTTCGGCACTGCTCAACGATCCGCAGCGGGTGCTGGATGGACTGGAGGCGATGTTCGATACCCTGGCCGACGGCATGCGCGACCAGTTCGCCGCGCTCGATCTGCCCCTGGTCGGCGACGCCCTGCGCGATGCGGGCGAATTCGTGGCCGGGCTGCGTGACGCCCTGTTGGGCGACAAATCGGGAACCACCTACCTGAATGGCCTGGGTCGCACCCTGCAGCAGGGTGGCGAGGCCGGCAAGAGCACCATCGACCTCATCCGCGAGGCGCTCTACCAGGCGTTCGGGCCGGACGGCCTGAACCTTGCGCTGAGCCGGCTGGCGGTGGACGAGCACGGCCTGCCGCAGCGCGACGGCACCGGCGATCCGGTGTATCTGGAGGTGGCCGGACCGCAGGACATCGGGCTCACCATTTCGCCGGAGGCGATCGGCTTCAATCTGGTGATCGCCGGTGAGGTGTTCCAGAAGACGGTGCCGCTCTCCTTCGGCGCGGCCCTGCCCGGTTTCAACCTGGAGACCGAAGGCGGCCTGGACATCGCGCTCGATTACGTGTTCGGCCTGGGCTTCGGTCTCTCGGCTCGCGACGGGGTGTACCTGGACACCAGCGGAGCCACCGAGAGCGGTGCCGAGTTCGCGCTCGACCTGTCCGCGCAGCTTCAGTCTGGCACCAGTTTCGAGACCACGCTGGGCATCCTGCGCGCACAGCTCTCCGATGTCGCCGATGACGATGGTCCCAGCGGCTTGTTCGGAGAATTCGAGATCGATCTGCTGGATGGCGACGGAAACGGTCGCTTCGGGTTCGGCGACAGCCTGGGGATCGAGGGGCGGGTCGCCGCCTATGCAGACGCCGACCTGTATGCGGCGCTGGACATGCCGGTGAGCGAAGGCCTGGAGTTCCCTCGGATCGACACCACCATCCATTACGACCAGTTGTTCGCCGAAGCCAGTTTCGGCCCCGGACAGAGCGCAGCGACGTTGGGCGGGACCCCCAGCCTGGTGTTCGAGGATGTCACCCTGGATGCCGGCGACTTCATCCGGGGCTTCATGGGGCCGGTGGTGGACAAGGTGGCCGAAATCATCGGACCGGTGCGTCCGGTGATCGAGATGCTGACCACCGAGATCGGCTTTCTGAAGCAACTCGGTTCGCCCTATTACACCCTGCTCGACCTGGCCAAGCTGGTGCTGGGCAACACCAAGTACAAGAACGCCGTGCCTTTCATCGAGGCGGTGGCAAAGCTGGACGATCTCATCGCGGCGCTGGAGGACTTCGGCGACAACGATCTGGTGATCAACTTCGGCACCTTCGATATCGACACCAGCGACCGCAGCGATCCGACACCGCCATCCGCTGCGCGCACCGGCACCGAAGGCGGGCTCGATACCGCCAGCGGGGACGCGGCCACGCGTGACAAGGCGAAGCGCCTGCGCGACGGTTTCACTTTGGGCGCGGGCGGCTTCCAGTTCCCGCTGCTCACCGATCCGGTACAGGTGCTGCGCCTGCTGCTGGGCAAGGACGTGGACCTGTTCCTGTACGACATGCCGAAGATGGAGCTGGACTTCTACTATCGCAAGTCCTTCCCCATCTTTCCGGGGCTGAATGCGCGCATCGGGGGCGGTGTGGGCGCCACCATGGACTTCGGCTTCGGTTTCGACACCACCGGCATTCGCGCATTCCTCGACAGCGGCTACCGCGACCCTGCGCTGATCTTCAATGGTTTCTTCGTCTCCGACCAGGTGGAAGGTATCGGCAGCGACGGCTATTACCTGGTAGGCGAGCCGGTCACCGACAACCCTGAGGTGACGGTGTATGCGGGTATCGGCGCGGGCGCTTCGGTGGGCGTCAGCGGCCTGGTCGAAGCCGGCGTAGAGGGCGGCATCCGTACCGACATCGCATTCGATCTCAACGACATCGCCAACTACGACGACCAGGCAGGCGCTTTCGTCTACGACGGCAAGTTGCGCGTGGACGAGATCATCACCCGTGTGGACCAGGACCCGCTCTGCCTGTTCGACATGGAGGGCGCCGTCCGCGCCTTCCTCGATGCCTTCTTCTGGGTGGGGGCCGACCTGGGGCTGCTCGGCGAGGTGACCATCTTCGAGGCACGCAAGTCCTTCGTGGACGAGGTGCTGGCCGATTTCAACCACCATTGTCCCGATCCCAACGCCGACATCGCGCAACTCGACAACGGCACCCTCACTCTGGACTACCGGCCGGGGGCTGGCAGCGGCGAGGCCTATGGCGAGCGCGCGGAGAACTATAAAGTCACCCTGGTGGACGAGAAGGACGCCGACGGCAATGTCATCGGTCAGAAGATCAAGGTCGCGTCCCGTGGGGTGGTGGAACTGTTCGATCCAGCCCTGGTGAACCGGATCGTCACTGCCGGCACCGATCACGACGATACCTTCTTCATCGGCGAGAACATCGATGCCGACATCGACCTGTCCACCGGCGCGGGCAACGACATCGTTCGGGTGCTCTCGGCCTTCGCCACCCGCAACCGTACCATAGACGGAGGCAGCGGCGACGACACCATCGAGACCGCAGACGGCGGGGACCGGATATTCGGCGGCGTGGGTGACGACATCATCATGGCCGGCGGCGGCGATGACGATATAGACGCTGGTGCCGGAGTGGACCAGGTGGAAGCCGGTGATGGCGACGACCGGGTGCTGGGGGGTGCCGGTCGCGACTATGTCCTGGGCGGCGCCGGGAACGACCGCATCCTGGGCGGAGAGGGCAAGGACCGCCTGGAGGGTGGCAGTGGCGATGACGTCCTGGAGGGCGGCGCGGGCGACGATGCCCTGCTCGGCCAGGAGGGGCAGGACGAGCTGCATGGCGGCGACGGCGCCGACAACCTGACTGGCGGTGCCGGCAGCGACCGGCTCTTCGGCGAGGCCGGCAACGACAACATCGACTGGTATCTCGGGGACGGTGCCGACAGCCTGGTCGATGGCGGCGGCGACGACATGGACAGTTTCCGGGCCTATGCGTCAGCAAACCGAGATGACAATGAGGTACGTCTGGAAGCGCAGGGCGCGGATGTGCGGTTCATCTTCGACGGGGTCCAAATGTCGCTGGCGGCCTTCGAACGCCTGTTCGTCGATCTGGGCGAGGGCGCCGACAGCCTTGTGGGAGAGGACCTGTCGGCCACCAGCGTGACCCAGGTGGACGTGGACTTCGGCACCGGCGAGGTGCTCGACCGAGTGCGCATCGAACAGGACGGCGTGTACGAGTACACCGATGCCACGGGCGAGGTCCAGGCGCAGGCCGTGACCACGCCCAGGGTGTTCCGCGCCACCGATCCCTATGACCAGACGACGGGCCAGCAGCAGGATCTGGTCTTCTATCGTCAGGTGGTGACCGAAGGCACCGAAACGGACGTCGAGTATCTGATCGATGAGAACGGCGAGCTGGATCTGGTGTCCGTCGAGGATGCAGCGCTGGGCAGCATCCTGGTACAGCGTCGCCAAGACATCGATCCCACAGATACAACCGGGTATCGCTACGAGGCCTTCGAGACCCGTACCGAACAGCGCAGTCACCGCAGCCTGCAGCAGGCCCTGGATGCCAATGGCGATCCCATCCTCGATGCCGACGGGAATCCGGTGGTGGAGGCCTTCATCACCCCGGTCTATGGCCTCGATTCGCAGTCCGACCTGCTGCAACTGTTCGGCAGTGCCGGTGCCGATGCCTTCCAGGTATCCACCAGCGAAGACCAGGTGCTGGTGTCGCAGCGAGATGGTGTCGCCTGGTCCATCCAGAACAGCAGCAACGCCGACGACGAACTGCGCATCGAAACCCTGGCGGGCGACGACCGCCTGGATGCCTCCGCCATGACGGACGACCGGCTGCGCGTGGTGACCCTGCTCGGCGGCGACGGGAAGGATGTGCTCCTCGGCTCGCCCTTCGTCGATCACCTCGACGGTGGCGCCGGGGACGACACCCTCACCGGCGGGCGCGGCGTGGACAGTTTCGCCAATACCGGCGGTGGCGAAGACACGCTGGTGGAGACGCGAGACGCCGATTTCGAACTCAGCGACCGCCTGTTCCGGGTTGACGAACTCAATCCGGGCGAGAACCAGGGCACGGCCGAGGACCCGCTGATCGTGCGTGAGGTATGGCTCAGCGAAAGCGAGGACATCACCGGGGTCTTCAGCAATTTCGTCCTCACCGCCGAGGACGTGTCCGGGGCCGACGGCGGGGACCCGGGTGTCTACAGCATCAACCGTTTCTTCGTCCACGACTTCACCGCGAATGCGGTACTCGACGGCCGCGCCGGCGGCGACAGCTACCAGGTGCAGCTCTCGAGCACCGCCCTCGGCGAGTTCGACTCGCTGGTGGACGTGCGCGACACCGGCGGGGCGGGCATCGACCACCTGCTGGTGGAGGGCACCAACGAGGACGACGTGTTCCGCTTCGACAAGGATATCGTCGAGCGCATCACCCCGCGGCCCGGCGACAGCGGGGAGAACTCGGTGTTCGCGCCCGTGGCCGACTACAGCACCGAGATCGTGGTGCGCGACACCAGCCTGGGCAACGTCTCGCGGCAGACGGTGAACTATCTCTCAGCGGAGACTTTCGTGACGCGCGGGCGTGGCGGCGACGACCTCTTCCTGGTGGACGACTCCTCCACCGAGCTGGAGGTCCATGGTGATGCCGGGGACGACCGCTTCTTCATCGGCAACGTGCTGGCCACCGACCAGGTGAACGACCCCCGCTACGGCCTGGTCACGGTAGTCACCGAGATCACCAATGGGGTGAGTTTCCCGGCGCATTTCTACGGCGGCACCGGGGACGACTACTTCGAGGTCAACCACAACGCGGCCGAGATCTATCTGCACGGCGAGGAGGGCGACGATCTCTTCTACATCAAGGCGCTGCTCACCACCGAGGCGCAGAACGGCACCGACAAGGCGGCGGGCGAGCAGATCAACGTGGAGAACGACGGCAAGGGTCAGGACACCATCGCCTATGTAAAGAATGCGCCGATCCGCATCGACGGCGGCGCCGGCTTCGATACCGTGGTGGTGGTGGGCACCGAGATCGACGACACCTTCTATGTCTTCACCGAGATGGTGGACGGCCGCGAGGTGCAGCGCATCTTCGGCGCCGGACTCAACATTCCCGAGATCGAGAACGTCGAACGGCTGCAGTTGCTCACCGGCGGTGGCGACGACACCGTGTACTTCTACGGCTCGCTGGAGGGGCTTGAGCTTCAGATAGACACCGGCCTGGGCGACGACACCATACTGGTGGGCGGCCCGGCGCGCGACTTCAGCGTCACCGTTCCGGAGTTCCAGCGTACCCAGATCAAAGAGGTGCCGCAGCCGCCCAGGGCCGTCACCGAAAGGGTGCTGGTGCGTCCCGCCTATACCTGGTGGGAGCAGCGGTTCCGTTTCGAGGGACTGTTCGGCATCCGCCTGTTCCCCTACTGGGTGCGGCATGACGAGCCCGCGCAATACGCGGATGTGACGCGCTATGAACCTCGGCCGCCGCTCAAGGTGCCGGTGGTGGTCACCCAGCCGGAGTCGGTGGTGCCCGTCCACCTGCCGGAGACGCGCTCCCTGGCGGCGATCCAGGGGTCGGTGATATTCCGAGACGGTAGCGCCGACGACGGCCTGGACCGTCTGTTGGTGGACAACACCGGAGGCGTGGCGGCCGAGGGCGACGGCCTGTATCGACAGGCGGTGCGCACCCTCAAGGTCGCCGTGGATGCGGATGCCCTGGCGAGTGCTGTTCCCGGCTGGATGGACCGCCAGATCGTGGCCGATGCCCTGGCGGGACTGATCAACCGCCGCAGCGCCATTCTCGAGCCGGACCTGGCAGACGCCCTGGCGGCAGGGGAGGTCCGTACCGTCACTATCCCCGAGGGCTATCGTATCGGAGCGCGTCCCGCCGGCGCCGATACCTCGGACGTGGATACCGCCCAGGCGCGGATCGAGACCGATCCCGATACCGGGGAGGTCCTGCTGTATGCCAAGCAGGACATCACGGTGCAGGTGCCGGCGGGCTTCGTCACCGAGGTGAAGGTCAAGCGCACCGCCGTCTATGATGCGATCGGTCCCCTGGGCTCGGCGGCCGGCCTTCTGTATGGAGGCTTCAGCCATATCGAGCTCCAGCTCGCCGACGGTGCGGACGACTTCCTTATTCAGGATACGGCGAGCCGCGCGGAGACCCGGGTATACGGCAGCGGTGGCGACGACCGTTTCCGGGTGAAACGGACCAGCGGGGCGCTGCATCTGTTCGGCGATACCTCGCCGGAATACTACCGGCCCCTGTCCGAGAACCTGGACGCCTTGGGCGGCCTGCTGGGAAGCGCCGGGCCCTTCGATGTCGGCGATCCCGATCAGGTGAGAGCCCTGCTGACCCGCCTGCGCGACGAGCTGGGCGTGAACGTCGATCCGGGTAGCCTGGAACTGGCACCGGCCATCGACGCCGACGACTACGACGCGCACATCATGGCCCAGGTGCGCTTCCTGGTGAATCGCCTGGGCGACAGCGGCGCCTGGTTCACCGAGCCTGCCCTGGTGGGTCAATGGCTCGGCCTGTCCCGCGACATCGATCCCGATTCCATCGCCGACAAGCGTATCCTGATCGCCAAGTACAACGATCTGGTGGCACCGGCCGAGCGCATCCCTGCGGGCATCGCCGATGAGGACGTGGATCCGGCACTGGGCGAGGTCGCCGGGCGCATCTGGGAGCTGCTCAAGGCCGAGTACAACACCCTCGACGGCAGCGAGTCCTACACCGATCCGCGCTATCAGGCCGAGGTGAGTCAGGTGCTGGGCCTCGATCACCCATTCGACCCGGCCAGCGAGGACGACCTGGCCGCCCTGGTGGCCATGCTCAACGACAAGTACGCGCTGGGCATCGATCCCCAAGTGGCGACGGCGCGCCCCTGGTTCCTGCTCGACGGCGAGCGCATCTCGCTGGGCGCCGTCGAGGCGGACGTCTGGCGTCTGCTGCGGGCCCATGGCCTGGTGGCCGATCCCGAGGGCGACGACCGCTTCGCCCTGTACGACGACGCCCAGCGCCTGGACGGTCTGCTGGGGCCGGTCAGGCTGCATGGCCAGGGTGGGGCGGACCATGCCCTGGTGGATGACCGCGGCAATGCCGATCCCTCGGATTTTGTGCTCGAACGCGATCGTCTGAGCGGCTCACGGTTGGCTGCCGAGATCGGTTTCGACGGGCTTGAGTCGATGGAGATCCACACCGGCAGCGCGGCGGACTGGTTCAATGTGCGTGGCGTGCTGCCCGATACCCGTCTGTTCCTGCACGACGGCGACGACCGCCTGTACGCTGCCTCCGGTGCTGCGCTGGGCGTGGGCGGGGAGACCGACTATCTGCGCGGCGATCTGGACGGCTTCGAGGGCGACCTCGACATCGACTTCGGCACCGGTCGCCACCGGCTGATGGTGAGCGACAAGGCGGCCACCGTCGGCGATGCCGACGGCCTGATCGCGAACGACCGCATCCTCGGCCTCTCGCAGGGCGACATCCGCTATCGCACCGACGGCGATTTCGCCGACGGCGTCTGGGTGTGGACCTCGCAAGGGGACGACCGGCTGCAGGTGGTCTCCACCCATCGCCGGGATGGCGTGCGCACCCTCACCCGGCTGCACACCGGGGCGGGCGACGACCAGGTGGAGATCGCGCTGCAACCCGGCCACGTCAGCATCAACGTGGCCCACGGCGGCACGGGCGACGACCGGCTCGACGGCAGCGCGTCCAGCCT
>CAZVIG010000029.1:0-11864 GCA_964627395.1 uncultured Sedimenticola sp. | reverse complement strand
CCCCACCGACGCCGAGGGCGACGTGGACCTGGAGGCGCTTCAGCAGGCGGTGGGGCCGCAGACCGCCGGCATCATGCTCACCAACCCCTCCACCGTGGGGGTGTTCGAGCGCAACATCGAGCGCATCGCCGCCATCGTGCACGAGGCGGGCGGCCTGCTGTACTACGACGGCGCCAACCTGAACGCCATCCTCGGCAAGTGCCGGCCCGGCGACATGGGCTTCGACGTCATCCACATGAACCTGCACAAGACCTTCTCCACCCCGCACGGCGGCGGCGGGCCCGGCGCCGGCCCGGTGGGCGTGTCGGAGCGGCTCAAGCCCTTCCTGCCGGTGCCCATGGTGGCGCAGGACGGCTATGGCGACTACTACTGGCTCACCGAGAAGGAGCGCCCGCAGAGCATCGGCAAGCTGATGACCTTCGCCGGCAACGCCGGGGTGCTGCTGCGCGCCTGGGTGTATGCGCGCATGCTGGGGCGCGAGGGCATGATCCGGGTCGCCGATCACGCCACCCTGAACGCCAACTACATGGCGCGCCAGCTCGAAAAGGCCGGTTTCGACCTGGCCTATCCCAAGCGCCGCGCCACCCACGAGTTCATCGTCACCCTCAAGCGCCAGGCCAAGGAGCTGAAGGTCACCGCCATGGACTTCGCCAAGCGGCTGCTGGACTACGGCTATCATGCGCCGACCACCTATTTCCCGCTGCTGGTGCCGGAGTGCTTCCTGATCGAGCCCACCGAGACCGAGGCGCGCGAGGAGCTGGACGGCTTCATCGAGGCGATGAAGGCGATCCAGCGCGAGGCGGAGCAGGAACCGGACACCGTGCGCTCGGCGCCCCATACCCTGCCGGTGCGGCGTCTGGACGACGTGCGCGCGGCGCGCGAGCTGGATCTCCGCTGGACCCCGCCCGCCTGAGACGGTGTCGGAGTTCTTCGACAACCGCGGCCTGCTGCGCGCCTGGCGCGCACTGGGTTATTCCCTGAAGGGGCTGGCCGCCGCCTGGCGCCACGAGTCCGCCTTCCGCCAGGAGGTGCTGATCGCCCTGATCGTCCTCCCGCTGGGGCTGTGGCTGGGCGAGGGCGGGGTGGAGAAGGCGCTGCTCGCCGGGAGCTGGCTGCTGGTGCTGGTGGTGGAGCTGCTCAACTCCGCCATCGAGGCGGTGGTGGACCGCTTCGGCCCCGAACATCACCCCCTGGCGGGACGCGCCAAGGACCTCGGCTCGGCGGCGGTGTTCGTCGCTATCCTCCTGGCCCTGCTGGTCTGGGGGCTGCTGCTGGGTGTTCGCTTCATCTGAACCCCCTTTCCGCATGCAAGTCCTTTGGGGTGGCGCCTGCCGGCCCGGCTTCGAGCGCGGAGCGGTTCAGGCGGTGCGACGTCAGATGCCTGCCTCCGTCGCCAGTTGGAAGCCGGCCTGCTGGAAATGGTTGTCGAACGCCAGGGCACGCTCGAGGCCTAGCCGCGCCATCACCGTGAAGCTGGTGCAATCGGTAAAGCTCCACCGCTTGTCGGCGCGCTGCCTGAACAGATCCAATGCCTTGTAATAGTCGGCCGGTGCGACGAACACCAGGTCGAGCGAGCTGCTGCGTTCGATGGCGTCCAGAAAATCGACCGCCGTAGTGTGGTCGATGCGGGACTGGATCAGGGTCAGGGTCTCATCCAGAACATAGTCGGTGGTCACCAGGCCGCCTTTCCATCGCCTCAGAAAGCCGGAGGCGGCGGCATGATCCGAGTCGCGGCGGGCAACGGCGGCGAACCAGCCGCCGGTGTCGACGAAGACCGGCTTCATTCCTTGTCGCCATACAGGTGGTCGTCATGGTGTCTGGCGGTGGAGTCGGCCGGACCCTCCGCCATGCCGACGATCTCCAGCAGGGGATCGTTGCCATCTCTGTCCTGCCCGCGGATCTGCTCGTCCACCAGCTCGCGCAGCAGGGCGCTGATGCTCTTGCCGCTGCGCCTGGCCTTGGCTTTGAGGTAGCGGTACTGGCGTTCTTCGAGCTGGATCTGGGTGCGGTGCATGTCGGCCTGTCCTCGGTTGCTGGGCGTCATGATGTAAGGAACTATGATGTCGTTGCGGCCAAGCTTCAAGTGGGAGCCGGGATTTCTTCGCTCCGGCACCGGCTGCGCCGCTGCCACCGGCCGAAAAGACCGGCGTATTTCGAGCCCTCGTCCCGCCTCCCGATGTCGGTTTTCTCAAGTACAGCGGGTTGGGGTATTCCCGGCTGGTGGCGCCACTGCCGGCGACCAATAATGTCGCTCATCCGGTGCGCTGGGTCGCCGGAATCATGACCGAGGGGATGCGATGGACAGGCAAGTGGCGAAGGTCGAGCGCTTCGGCAATCTGCTGGTGGAGCTGTTCCACTATCTGGCGTTGTTCGTGATCGGGGCGACCGTGGTGTGGTCGGCGATCCATGAATATCTGCAGATGATGGACAAGGGCTATGCGGCGCTGAAGGACATCCTGCTGCTGTTCATCTATCTCGAACTCGGCGCCATGATCGGGATCTATTTCAAGACCCGGCGCCTGCCGGTGCAGTTTCTGATCTTCATTGCGATCACCGCGCTCTCGCGCCACCTGGTGATCGACGTGCAGCAGGTGTCGGAGACCTTCCACCTCTATCTGCTGCTGGCCATTTCGGTGGCCATCGTCCTGTTGGCGGGGGCGCTTCTGATCCTGGCGCTCTCGGCGCGGCGCTATGGCCGGCCGGAGGATGAGGTGGCGGCCGGTCCCGATGCGGATATGGCGGCCTCAACCGAAGGCAGCAATCGATAGCGTATAACTATTAATTGATAATCAATTATCAATTGGATAAATCTATCGCGTTCCCCCATGATGTGTCCCGTAACGCGATGCGGGCATCACGCCCGCCGGTCCAGAACCAACCAGAGAGGAACACATCATGGAAAACGCAACCCAGAACGCCACCGTCGGGATGCCCCGGCTGAACGAACCCGCCCCCGCCTTCGAGGCGCCCACCACCCACGGCGTGAAGCGCCTGGAGGACTACAAGGGCCGCTGGCTGGTGCTGTTCTCGCACCCGGCGGATTTCACCCCGGTGTGCACCACCGAGTTCATCGCCTTCGCCAAGGCGCATGAAGACTTCCAGGCCATCGGCTGCGATCTGCTGGGGCTGTCGATCGACAGCAACTATTCGCACATCGCCTGGGAGCGCAACATCAAGGAGAAGTTCGGCATCGAGATCCCCTTCCCGATCATCGCCGACCTCTCCATGCAGGTGGCCAAGGCCTACGGCATGATTCAGCCCGGCGCCAGCGACACCTCGGCGGTGCGTGCGACCTTCGTGATCGATCCGCAGGGCGTGCTGCGGGCGATGATCTACTATCCGATGACCAACGGCCGCTCGATCGCCGAGATCCTGCGCCTGGTCAAGGCGCTGCAGACCAGCGATGCAGAGGGCGTGGCCACGCCGGAGAACTGGCAGCCCGGCGACAAGGTCATCGTGCCGCCGCCGGCGACCGCCGAGGAGGCCGAGGCGCGGATGCAGGCGGGCTATGAGTGCACCGACTGGTACTTCTGCAAAAAGGCGCTCTGACGCTAGGGCGCATCCGCGCATGAAAAAACCCCGGCCCTGGCGGGCCGGGGTTTTTTCTTGGCTGGCGTCCGCTCAGTTGTAGAGGTATTGAGGGTTGCCGGCGTTGGCGTTGGCCTTCGCCTGCTGAACCGCCATCTTGCCCTGGAACTCGGCGGCCTTCGCCAGCTTCACCGCCTTGTCGAAGTCGCCGGCCTTGGCGGCCTCCTGGGCCTTCTTCAGCAGCTTGCCGGTATCGCGCCATTCGTTCTTCATCTGGGCGGCGGCCTGACGTGCGGCCTCGGCGGCCGCATAGGCCTTGTCGAAATCGGCCTGGCTGGCGGCCAGGGCGGAACCTGCCAGCAGCAGCGACAGGGCGGCGGCGGTGGTCAGTTGCTTGATCATGGTGATCTCCTGCTCCCTTGTGGTTGATCGGTGGTGTGGTTGTTGTGGCCTGTCTGGGCAGGCATCGACGCCATAAGGTACCATCCCCGCCCGTCCTTTTCACCACCCCGGGGAGATCCCATGTCGGCACTCATCTGCGGCTCCATGGCCTATGACACCATCATGGTGTTCCAGGACCGGTTCAAGAACCACATCCTGCCCGAACAGGTACACATCCTGAACGTGTCCTTCCTGGTGCCCGAGATGCGCCGCAATTTCGGCGGCTGCGCCGGCAACATCGCCTTCAACCTGAAGCTGCTGGGCGGCGAGGGCCTGCCGATGGCCACTGTGGGCGAGGACTTCGGCCCCTATGCGGAATGGATGGACCAGCACGGCGTCTCCCGCGCCGGGCTGCGCGAGATCCCGGGCGAGTTCACCGCTCAGGCCTTCATCACCACCGACCAGGACGACAACCAGATCACCGCCTTCCATCCCGGGGCCATGAACCATTCCCACGAGAATCGCGTGGACCACCATTCGGGTGTAACCATCGGGATCGTCTCGCCGGACGGCCGCCAGGGCATGATCGAACATGCCGAACAGTTCGCCGAGGCGGGCATCCCCTTCATCTTCGACCCCGGCCAGGGCATGCCCATGTTCGACGGCGGGGAACTGCTGCGCTTCGTCGATCAGGCCACCTGGCTGGCGTTCAACGACTACGAGGCGCGCCTGATGGAGGAGCGCACCGGCCGCAGCATCGAACAGCTCGCCGGCGAGGTGGAGGCGGTGATCGTCACCCGCGGCGGCGAGGGCTCGTTGATCCATACCGGCGGGCGCTGCCTGGAGGTCCCCACCGCTACACCACATGCCGTGGTGGATCCCACCGGCTGCGGCGATGCCTATCGCGCCGGCCTGCTGTACGGCCTGATGAACGGCCTGGACTGGGAGCTGACCGGCCGCATCGCCTCCCTGATGGGCGCGATCAAGATCGAGAGCCAGGGCCCGCAGAACCATAACTTCGATCGCGCCGGCTTCGAGGCCCGCTTCCGCGAGAGCTTCGGCATGGCGCTTTGAGGTCGCTTTCGGTTCCCGTCGGGATGCCGATCCGAATGGGGCGTCGCGGCTGAAGCCGCTCCCACAAGGGTGGCGGAGATGGCTGGCTGTGGGTGGGCCTTCAGGCCCGACAGCCGTTTCGGTCGCGGCTGAAGCCGCTTCCACAGGACTGCGGACATGTTTCGCTGGGGGAGGGCCTTCAGGCCCGACAGTCATTCCGGTCGCGGCTGACACCCACTTGTGGGAGAAGAACGGTGATGATACTCCGCTCGGTCAGAGCCGCGTCAGGCCGGTGAGCAACGGCCGCGCCTCCTCCCGCTGCACCATCGCCTGCGGCGGGCGGGCGCCCCATTGCACCGAGAGCTCCACCCGCGCGGCGATCGCCTCCACCGGCTCGCCCGGCTCGCCCACCACCGCGATGCTGCCCCAGTCGGTGGGCAGGATCTCGCCGTCGAAGCCGTCCTGGCGCAGCGGCACCGTGCGGCGCGGGTGTTCGTCCGGCATCAGGAATACCGTCACCGGACCCTGCCGGCCCTGCACCACCAGGTGGATGCCGGTGCGGTTGCGCATCAGGCACTCGCCGGCGAAGTTCACCTGGCCGATGTCGCCGGCAAGGCGCGCGCCGAAGCGGGCGAACACCTCCTCGACGCGGGACTCCGGCACGGGGCCCGGGTGGTGCAAATGCTTGGCCTCGTCCTCGATGTGGTCCACCACGCTCTGCGCCAGCGCCATGTGGGTGCGCTCGCTGCGTGCCTCGTAGAGCGAGGCCATGCTAACCGCCACCGCCAGCATGACGCTGGCCGCGGCGGCCACCCACACGGGACGTCGACGCTCCGCCTGGCGCTCCATGCGCACCGCGAGGCGGATTCGCTCCGCCAGCTCGGGCGGCGGCTCGGGGGCGTTGAGCAGATGACGCAGGGCGGCCTCACGGGCCCGGGCGCGGCTGGAGAAGCGGGCGCATTCCGTGCATTCGGCCTCGTGCGCCAGCAGGGCCTCGTCGGCGCACTGCGGGTCCTCCAGCAGCAGGCGGCGAAATTCAAGGCAGTTCATGACGGTTCTCCGGCAGTTCCTCGTCCAGCATCTTGTGCAGCAGCTTGCGTGCCCGGAAGACGCGGGTGAGGACGGTGTTCGGCTTCAGGCCCAGCATGCGGCCGATCTCCTTGCAACTGAAACCGCCGATCACCTGCAGCAGCAGCGGGTCGCGGTACTGGCGGTCGAGGCGCTGCAGGGCGCGGCGCAGGCTGAAGGCCTCGGTGCTGGTGTCGTAACCGCGTACCGGCACCTCGGGCAGGCTGTGGGGGTCGCGCACGTCCGGGCGGCGGCGCTCGTAGAGGCGCGCATGCTCGTTGCGCAATATGGTGTAGAGCCAGGCACGCGCGGTCTTCACGTCGCGCAGCGTCTGCTGCGACCGCCAGGCGCGCATAAAGGTCTCCTGCACCAGATCCTCGGCCTGGTCGGGGTTGTGACACAGGCTCATGGCGTAGCGGTACAGCTCCGGGGTGAGCGCGCCCACCAGAGCATCGAATTGTTCGCCCAGTTCTCCCATGCCCACTAGACCGGCGCATGCCCCGGAACATTGCACCCCGGGAGGCCGGTTCTTCTCTTGCGGCGCGCCCCAGGGCGCGCAGCGCATGTCCCTAAAGTTGTTGCGTGATCGGCCGAAAGACACCATGACAGCGGGGCTGTCGCCCGATGGCTTATTCCCCGCCATTTCCCCTTGCCCTCACCCCGCAAGGAAACCCCGGCCCGCCACCCTGCGGGCGCACCATGAATCACAAGACCAGAACGAGGGTTTTCCGATGGCACCTTTTCGAATGGTGATGAATCTGTCTGTCCGTAGCAAGCTGTTGCTGATGCTCGCCCTGCCGATGCTGGGGCTGGTGTGGTTCTCTGTACAGGGGGCAGTCGAGCAGTTCGAGATCGCGCGCGGCATGGAGCGGCTGCAGCGTCTGAGCGCCTTCAGCGTGCAACTGGCCGAAACGGTGCACGAGCTGCAGAAGGAACGCGGCCTGAGCGCCGGTTTTCTGGGCGGTGACGGGCAGCGGTTCTCCGCCGAGTTGCAGGCCCAGCGCCGGCGGGTGGATGCGCAGGTGGCCGAACTCAAGGCCGCCTGGCGCGGGCTGCGCACCGAGCCGGCGCTGGTGAAGCGCTTCGAGTCGGTGCAGGCCTTTGGGGCGCGCCTGCGCGGCTTCCGCGAGCAGGTGGACGGCCGCCTGGCGGGCCTGGACGAGACCCTGGATTTCTATTCCCGCCTGGATGCCCTCTTGCTGGATTTCGTGCTGCGCTTCGCCTTCGCCACCGACACCGGCAAGGTGACCCGCGCGGTGATCGCCTATGGCAACTTTCTGATGGCCAAGGAGCGGGCGGGCCTGGAGCGCGCCGTGCTCACCAACGTCTTCGCCAGGGACCGCTTCGTGCCCGGGAAGTTCAAGCGACTGACCGAGCTGGTATCCGCCCAAGAGACCTATCTGCACGTGTTCGACTCCCTGGCCGACCCGGCTGCGGTACAGGACTACCTGGCGGTGCGCCGCTCGCCGGCGGAACAGGCGGTGCAGCGGCTGCGCCGGATCGCCTTCGATAAGGCGGAGACGGGCGGCTTCGGGGTGGATCCGCAGGACGCCTTCCAGACCCTCACGCAACGTATCGAGGGGCTCAAGCGGGTGGAGGACCGGCTCTCGGCGCGCCTGATGGACGAGCCGAAGGCGATGCAGGCGGCGGCCCAGGCCGGCCTGGTGAAGTTCGTGACAGTCTCCGCAGTGGCGGTGGTGGTCAGCCTGCTGCTGGCCTTGCTGGTGGGGCGCGACCTGGTCGGGCGCCTGCGCCAGATGCGCCGGGCCCTGGAGGAGATCGCCCAGGGCGAGGGCGATCTCACCTACCAGCTCGAGATCCAGGGCGACGACGAACTGGCCGGGGTGGCGCGCGCCTTCAACCGCTTCGTGAAGAAGCTGTGCGGCATCATCACCACGGTGCAGTCCTCCACGGTGCAGCTCGCCGCCGCGGCCGAGGAGCTGAGCATGGTGAGCGTGGAGAACAACCGCACCATCGAGCGCCAGGTGGCCGAGACCGACCAGGTGGCCACCGCCATCGAGGAGATGTCCGCCACCCTGGCCGAGGTGGCGCGCAACGTCCATCGCACCGCCCGGTCCGCCGACCAGGCCCGCGCCGAGGCGGACCAGGGCCGCCAGGTCGAGTCCGAGGCCCTGGGGGCCATCTCCACCCTGGGCGAGGAGATCGAGGCCAGCGCCGCGGTGATCGACGCGGTGGGGCGTGCCAGCGAGACGGTGGACACCGTGGTGGAGGTGATCGACGGCCTCGCCGAGCAGACCAATCTGCTGGCCCTGAATGCCGCCATCGAGGCGGCGCGTGCCGGCGAACAGGGGCGCGGCTTCGCGGTGGTGGCGGACGAGGTGCGCACCCTGGCGGCGCGCACCCGGGAGTCCACCGACGAGATCCGCAACACCGTGGAACAATTGCGCTCCAGCGTGGACCAGGCGGTGGAGCGCATGCAGGCCAGCCGCAGCCAGACCGAGATGGTGGTGAGCCAGGCGCAGCAGGTGGACCAGGCCCTCGACACCATCGCCCGCCAGGTCCGCGAGATGGACGGCATGGCCAGCCAGATCGCCACCGCCACCGAGGAGCAGACCACGGTGGCGGAGGAGATCGCGCGCAACGTGGTCAATCTGAAGGACCAGGCCGCGCACGCCGCCGCCGGCACCCGGGAGCTGACCAGCGCCGCCGAGCAACTGGCGCGCCTGGCGGCCGATCTGCAGGGGGAGGCGGGACGTTTCCGGGTCGCCGGCACTGGCCAGGGCTGTCCGCTGTAATCCTGCTGCAACAATCGGCCTGTAAATTGCGCCGAGGTGGCGAGCCATTACCCCCCCTCGGTACACGAAATCTCGAACAGTCCCGGGGAAACCGGGGAAGGCATTTCCTTTCCGCTGAGGTCTGAAGGTTCTCTGTTGCAGGCTGTTGATATATAAGGGTTGTGTGACGTATGCTCCCGCACTCACATATCTGATCCGGGCCTCGCTGCCAGAGGCTCGCGTATTCCGGCCCTTTCCCCCGCCCGGAATCCGGTTCGCCAGGCCGGCGAACGCCGTCCCTGTTCGTTCCACTGTTTCCCTGAATTGCCGGAGCGTGCTGTTCCGAAAGGGTGGCGTTCCCGGTGTCATTGAAGAAGGGCGGATGGCCCGGATCGATGCCGCCCCGATGCGCCGCTCCGAAGTACGATCTAGATCCTATGAAAAATATTCTCATCGCTGATGCCGACACGGAAGACCTGAGGGCCTATGCCGAGGTCCTGAAGGCGGAGGGATTCGATGTCGTCGCCGTTCCCAGCGGCCACCAGGCGCTGCAGCTCGCCGCCCTGGGAACCCTTCCGGACCTGGCGGTGCTGCAGGTGGACCTTCCGGATGTCTCGGGCCTGAAGGTGGCCCAGGAGCTGCAGTCGCTGGGCGTCTCCAGCCTGTTCGTGTCGCGCTTCGCGCAGCGTGAGTTGGTGGATCAGGCGCGCTGCGAGGGGGCCCTGGGGTACCTGGTCAAGCCGGTGGAGGGGGATGCCCTGCTGGCGGCGGTGCGGGTGGCCCTGGAACTGGCCAACGAGCTGAACGAGCTGGAGGCCAGCCGCGAGCGCCTCACCGCGGCGCAGCAGCTCAACCGCAAGATCAGCATCGCCATCGGCATCTACATGGCGCGCTACAACCTGGGCGAGGAGGAGGCCTTCGAGGAGATCCGCGCCTATGCACGCTCCAAGCGTACCCGGCTGGCGACCCTGTGCGAGGAGATCGTCGCCGATCACGACCGGGCGTATCGCCTGCTGAACCAGATCCAGCAGCACGGCCGCTGCCGCCGGCGCGGCGGGGAGCCCAAGAGCCATTGAGCCCGTGGATGGCGCGGTGGCCGCACGGTGCGCTTCGCTCACCCCATCCTACGAACTGCCTCCCGGATGCTATCCGGCACAGCGTTCCGCCCAGCCGCTCAGTTCCTCCAGTTCCTCGGCCGTTAGCGGCTCGCTCAGGTAGAAGCCCTGGCCGGCGTCGCAGTGCCAGTGGCGCAGCAGTTCCAGTTGGTCGGCCGTTTCGATCCCCTCGGCGGTGAGCTCCATGCGCAGGGTGCGTCCGAGCTGGATGATGCCCAGCGCCAGGCTGGCCGCCTCCTCGGAACGGGTGATGTCGCTGATGAAGCTGCGGTCGATCTTGATCCGCGAGATGGGGAAGCGTCGCAGGTAGCTGAGCGAGGAATAGCCGGTGCCGAAGTCGTCGATGGCGAGGCTCACCCCCAGGTCGGCCACCGCGTTCAGGTTGTGGATGGTGGCGCTGGTGCGGTCCAGCAGGGTGCTCTCGGTCAGCTCGATCTCGATCTGCTCTGCCGGCAGGCTGTGATCGGCCAGGAGCAGGAACAGGCGGCGCGCGAAGTCGGGGTCGCCGAACTGCTGGCTGGCGACGTTCACCGCGAACTGCCAATGCGGATGGCGGCCTGCCTGATAACACGCCTGCTGCAGTATCCAGTCGCCCACCGGCAGGATCAGGCCGCTTTGCTCCAGCAGTGGAATGAAGCGCGACGGCGGGATGTTGCCCAGCTCCGGGTGATGCCAGCGCAGCAGGACCTCGAAACCGCTGATGCGTTGGTTCTCCAGCGACACGATGGGCTGATAGTTGAGATGGAAGGTCTCCTCCTCCACCGCCTGGCGCAGGGCCTGCTCCAGGTCGAGGCGGTCGCTGGACTGGCGGTGGTCGGCATGGCTGAAGAAGCAGTAGGGGGTGCCGCGCCGCGACTTGGCCCGGTACATGGCGGCATCGGCATACTTGAGCAGCGAATGGGGATCCTTGCCGTCGTCGGGATAGGTGGCCACCCCGATGCTGCCGGCGAGACGGAACTCGCGTCCGTCCAGCAGAAAGGGTTGGTCGAACACCGACAGCAGGTAGCGAATGACCCGCTCGCAGCCCTTGCGGTCGCGGATGCCGTTGACCACCAGCACGAACTCGTCGCCGCCGAAACGTGCCAGGGTGTCGCTGGCGCGCACCCGGTCGCGCAGCCGCGCGGCGAGCTGCTGCAGCAACTGGTCGCCGGCGGCATGCCCCAGGGAATCGTTGATGTCCTTGAAGTTGTCCAGGTCCAGGAACAATACCCCAAGACGGGTGCCGTCGCGTTCCGCCTGGGTGATGCCCTGCGCCAGCCGCTCCATGAGCTGCTGACGGTTGGAGAGGCCGGTGAGGATGTCGCTGGTGGCCAGCCGCAAGCTCTCGGCCTCGATGCGGCGCAGCTCGGTGAAGTCCTCGATGGTGATCAGGATCTCTTCCGCTTCTACGGTTTCGGCGTCGCCGGCGAGGCGGTTGGCGTGCACCGCCAGGCAGCGCTTGATACGTCCGTCGAGCTGTAGCAGGGACTCCCCCTGGTAACCGCGGTGCGTGCGCGCTGCGTGCATCACCGCGGTCAGCTCGGGTATCGGCAGCACCTCGGCCACCGGGCGGCCGATGGGGTCCTGCTCCAGCTCCAGGATGCGGCTGGCGGCGCTGTTGACCGAGACGATGCGGTCGCTCGCATCCACCAGCAGGACCCCGCTGGGGAGCTGTTCCAGGATCTTCTGCAGACGCCGCCCCTGGGCGAGGAAGCGCTGGCTGGTGGCATGGTGATAGGCGTCCATCGCCAGCCCCATGTCCAGGAAGATGATCTTGGTGAGGGCGTCGATGTCGGCCAGGAATCGCTCCGGCTCGGCCTGCCGTTGCCGGAACAGGAACGGGATCAGTGCCTTGAAGTAACGGCGGTAGGCAGCGAGATACCACTTGGGGGCCAGACCGACCCGCTCGTGGGTCTCCCCCACGGCGAGGCGGTTGCAGCAGTAGTCCAGATCGTAGTCGCCGCTGGTGAGGCGGCCGAAGTATTGGAGCTGGGTGCGATAGAGG
>CAZVIG010000028.1:0-11958 GCA_964627395.1 uncultured Sedimenticola sp. | reverse complement strand
GATGGAGCCACTGGGCGGAATCGAACCGCCGACCTACTGATTACGAATCAGTTGCTCTACCGACTGAGCTACAGTGGCGCGGGAGCCGCGATTATAGGAGAGGGGCGGCGGGATTTCATCCCCGCGCGGCGTTCCAGGCATAGGGGGAGGGGTCGAGGATGGGCAGCCGTTCCAGCACCAGGTCCGCCGCCAGCCGCGCCGAGGCGAGGCCGATCACGATGCCGTTACGGAACTGGCCGGCGTTGACGAACAGGCCGGGGATCTCCGGGTGGCGGTCGATATAGGGGACGCCGGCGGGCGAGCCGGGGCGCAGGCCGGCCCAGTGCTTCACCAGCGGGTAGTCGCGCATCACCGGGAAGCGCTGGTGGAGCAGGCTCAGCAGTTCCTCGCGCATCGCCTCGGTGGTGGATTTGTCGAAGCCGACCTCCTCCATGCTGCTGCCGAACAGCACATGGCCGTCGCGGCGCGGGATGATGTAGCGCTGGTCCTCGAGCACGATGCGCGAGATGACGCCCGGCTCGGTACGGAACAGCAGCATCTGGCCGCGCACCGGGCGGATCGCCGGGGGCGCGGGCAGTCCGCCCAACAGCTCGCCGCTCCAGGCGCCGGCGCAGACGATCACCGCATCGGCGTGGATCGCGCCCAAGGGGGTCTCGGCGCCGCGGCACTCGCCGCCCTCGACGATCAGGCCGGTGACCGGGCTGTGTTCGCGCAGGGTGACGCCGCGCCGCTGCAGGTCGGCGCGCAGGGCCTGCAGCAGGCGCGGGTTGCGTAGCTGACCCACCTCGGGCATCCACAGGCCGGTCTCCGGGGGATGCGCGGCGGCGGGCTCCAGGGCGCGGAAGGTGGCCGCATCGATCGCCTCCATGCGGCGCTCGTGGCGCCGGGTCCAGTCCAGGGCGGCGTCGATCTCGTCGTCGGCCACCATCAGCATGCCGTTGACGGTGAACTCGGGATCGATGCCGGTGTCTCTCGCCAGCGCGGCGCAGGCCTCGGGGTAGTGGGCCTGGCTCCAGCTCGCCAGGGCGGTGACGGGGTCCAGGTAGCGCCAGGGGAACAGGGGCGAGACGATGCCGCCCCCGGCCCAGCTCGACTCGCGGCCGATCTCGCCGCGCTCCAGCAGGGTGACCCGGCGGCCGGCGGAAGCCAGTTCCCGGGCGGTGAGCATGCCGATGGCCCCGCCACCGATGACCAGGATGTGACCTTTGCTTCCCAACTGTCCGCTGCCGTTACCGCTCGTCGGAGGATCGGCGCAGTTTATCACCGTCGCCGCGGCGACATTTAGAAGGAGGTGCTAGAAGGCGGACATGATGAAAGCGAGACAGACAGGTTTTACGCTGGTGGAGTTGATGGTGACCATCCTGGTGTTGGTCATCGTCTTGGCGTTCGCGTTTCCGCAGTTTCAGCGGTTGAGCGCACAGAACCGCACCGCAGCGGCGGTGAACGACCTGATCAGTGCCTTGCAGTTCGCGCGCAGCCAGGCCGTCACCCGTGCGGTGCCCGTATCCGTCTGTGTCAAGAAGGCGACCGCCGAAGCCTGCGATACCAGTGCCCAATATGATTGGGACAACGGTTGGCTGGTGTTCGAAGACCCGGATGGCGACGGCAGTCTGGATACGGGTGAGACGGTGCTTCGCATCGGCAAGGTGGATGCCCGGGCCGATCTCACTGCGAGCGCGTCCAGCCTCACCTTCCTCGCGAGCGGTGCGGCCAGTGCGTCGCAGACCATTCAAGTGGATATCGCCAGCGGCACCGAGGACCACCAGGTGCGGTGCGCCCGGGTGGGGCTGTCGGGACAGATTCGAAAGACGAACGGCGCATGCTCCTGATCATGAAAACGATGCGATCGCAACGGGGCGTCACCCTGATCGAGGTTCTGGTGACGGTTTTGATTTTTTCCATCGGCCTGCTGGGGCTGGCGGGCCTGCAGGCGACCAGCCTGCGCCAGAACATGAGCGCCTATCAACGCACCCAGGCGAGCGTGCTGGCCATGGACATGCTGGACCGGATGCGGGCCAATCGCACCGCCGCCCTGGCCGAGCAGTTCGACATCAAGATGAACGCCGATCCGCCCAGCCCGGCGAATACGATGGTGGAGAAGGAGTTGAGCAACTGGCTCGCCGATCTCGCCGCGACCCTGCCGGACGGTGATGGATCAATCGACTGCGACAAGGGCACTTCGGTGTGCGAGATCCGGGTCCGCTGGAACGACCGGCGGACCGACGAGTCCGCCGATACCTCTTTCAAGGAATTCGTCGTGAGTGCGCAGCCATGAGGAGTTGGAACCTGAACCAAGGTCGCAGTCGCGGCATCACGCTCGTGGAGCTGATGGTGGCGCTGGCTCTGAGCCTGCTGCTGCTGTTGGGCGTGGGGACGGTGTTCGTCGCCAACAAGCAGGCGTTCCGACTGCAGGAGTCGCTGGCGCGCGTGCAGGAGAACGGACGTTTCGCCCTTCAGGCGATCGTGCGCGATATCCGTAATGCGGGTTATCTGGGATGCGACAGCCGCCGCAAACTCGCAGTGCATAACACGCTCAACGGTGCCAAGTGGCAGGCCGCATTGGAGGTTCCGCTGGTGGGTTTCGATGCCGACGGCAACAGTTGGACGCCCGCACCGGACGGTGACGGTTCTCCCACGGCGCCTGTCGCTTCGTCGACCGCTTCCGCAAAGCCCGAGCTGGCGAGCGACATGATCATGCTCAACCTGGGAATCGGCACCGGCGCACGGGTCATCCAGCACAACCTGCCGTCTGCCGACATCAAGGTGGAGCCGAATGCCGACATCGACACGGGCGACATTCTTCTCGTGAGCGACTGCCAGTTCGGGGCGATCTTTCAGGCCACCAATGTGCAGAACCTGTCCACCGCGAACACCAACATCGAACATGAAACAGGAAGTGGCACGCCGGGCAATTCGACCAAGAATCTGGTCAGACGCTTCGGGCCCCAGGCCCGGGTGATTCGTCTCGCCAGCCGCGTCTATTACGTGAGCACGGGCACAGGCGGCGAGCCCGCCCTGTTCCGAGTCGACAACGGGGGTACGCCCGAAGAGCTGGTGGAGGGGATAGAGGCCCTGCAATTCATCTTCGGCCTGGACAACGACGGTGACAACGTCATCGATGCCTACGTCAGGGCGAGTGGTGTCGGTACGGCCTGGGACAAGGTGCTGGCGGTGCGGGTGCAGTTGGTCGCGCGCTCTGCCAACGATCGGGTGTTGTCCAAAGACAACGATTACGCCTTCAACGACAACGTATTGAAGGGAACGGATCGCCGTCTGCGCAAGCAATTCGGCGCCACCGTGGTATTGAGGAACCGTCTGCCATGAACAGCTCGCCATTCATGCCGAAACGCCAGCGCGGAGCGGCACTGGTCACTGCCCTCATCCTGCTGGTGATACTCACCATGCTGGGGCTTTCCGCGATGCAGAACACCACGCTCGAGGAGAAGATGGCAGGGAATCTGCGCAGCAGCATCGCTGCCTTCCAGGCTGCGGAATCCGCTCTGCGGGGCGGAGAGGATTGGATCGTCAGCCAGACGCTCAAGCCGATACCCGGCAAGGTGAGCGGCACCACCAGCAGCGGTGGGTCCAGCAGTGGGCCGCTGCCGCTCTGGGTGCTCGATTCCATCGATCCCGACCCGGGCAAATCGGATCCATGGTGGAAGGAAGCCGACGCCACCTGGTGGAAGGACAATGCCCGCAGCTACGATTCCACGCTGGCTCTGGACGACGAAGAGGATCTTCCGCCACCGCACTACGTGATCGAGGACATGGGTGTGGTCAAGGACACGCTCAACATGGGGCAGGGTCAGGACGGAAACGGTACGGCCTACTATCGGCTCACCGCAAGGGGAGCCGGGGTGGACCAGAACACCGTATCGCTGCTCCGCTCCGTCTATGCGCGCCGTTTCTGAAGGAGAGGGGCATCATGAACGTCAACGCCATCGCTAATCGTCTGCGCCGGTTACTGCTCACCTTGGCGACTGCCTGCCTTTCATTGCCGCCGCTCCAGGCCCAGGCCGCCAATCTCAATATCAGCCCGGTTCCTCTCTATCTGGGCGGCGCCATCGAACCCAATGTGATGTTTACGCTGGACGATTCGGGTTCGATGTATTGGAGTTTCATGCCGGATGACACTGGAAACTTTTTTTATACCAATAGAGCCAAGGCTCATGAGTTCAACCGGGTTTATTATAATCCGAGAGTGGAATATTATCCGCCCGTAAATTCTGTTGGAGTCCCCTTTCCCGATGCCAAGTTCACAGATGCCTGGGACGATGGTTATGCGGCGGCCGCAGACCCTGCTAGCACTTGCACCCTTGATTTGAGTACCAGTTACCGTCCTAGTTGGTATTATGGTGACAACTGTGACCAGAATGAGGAAGATTTTGAGTATGCCGGGGATGCTGAACCCGCCTACTACTATATCTATTATTCTAACCACCCGAATCCCGCAGAGCAGACGAAGCCCGCTGGCTGTTCTGATTCCATAGACGACGATGATTGTTATAAGAAGGTCGTAGTCAGTGAAAATTCTGGCGCGGACCGTAACGGAGATGGGATTGTTTCCTTGGCGGAAAAAGATGAAAGAACCAATTTCGCCAACTGGTATTCATATTACAGGCGTCGTATCTATGTGGCGAAGGCGGCAATCGGTCATGCCTTTGCAGAACAAGGTACGGGTATGCGGTTGGGTTACGGGGCAATCAACAACGGTACCGTTTCGATAGATGGGGTAAATACGCGGACGATCGTGCGTGGTGTGCGTCATTTCGATGGCGGCGACCGTGAGCAGTTCTTCGATTGGCTCTATGGAGAGCAACCCGGCGGCTGGACCCCTTTGCGTCGTGCAACAGATGATGTGGGTGTCTATTTCAAGCGTGATGATGACGCAGGTCCATGGAGTTCGACTCCTGGGCAAACGGGAGGCAAAGATTATACCTGTCGTCAGTCTTATCACATCATCATGTCGGATGGGTATTGGAATGGGCAGGTCGACAATGGCGACGATTACTCGAACGAGGCTCAGGCCAACGTAGATAATACGGATGGTCCGAGTTATACCCATCCGACGGATTCCAGTAAGAATTACTCCTACAAGGCCAAGTCGCCTTTTAAGGATGACTTCTCGGCTACGCTTGCCGATGTGGCCATGTATTACTGGAAGAACGATCTGCGTACCGATATGGATGACAATGTGCCGACCAGTCCGGCCGACCCGGCATTTTGGCAGCATCTCGTGACCTTTACGGTGGGGTTGGGCGTCGAAGGGACCATAGATCCTGAGGCGGCCTTTGCGGCGATTAATGACACCAATATCAATATCGAATGGTCGGATCCCAGTGGAATCGACAGTATTCCAGAAAAGATCGATGATCTGCTCCATGCGGCGGTCAATTCGCGCGGAAATTATTTCAGTGCCAAGGATCCGCAGAGTTTCGCAAAGGCGCTCTCCAGTTTCCTTGTCGAGATCGCCGAGCGCACCAGCAGCGCCAGTGCGGTGTCGTTGAATGGTGGGTCCTTGTTCGGCGGAAGCCGGCTCTACCAGGCCCGATTCAACAGCCAGATTTGGACTGGAGACATTCTGGCCTATGCCCTCGACAGCAGCGGCAACGTGTCCAGTTCACCATTGTGGAAGGCGTCCGAAAAGATTCCGGGCCCGGGCGCCCGTCGCATCGTGACGATCAGTGATGGCAAGGGGATCCCATTCCGTTGGAGCAAGCTGACCGCGGCACAGAAATCCGCTCTTGGGAGTGCCGGGATTCTCTGGTACATCCGCGGAAGACAAACGAAGGAAACGCCCAACGGGCCTTATCGCAAGCGGGATTCCATACTGGGGGATATCGTTCACTCCGCGCCCGTCTATGTCGGTCCGCCGCAGGGTGGTTATCCGGACACCATCGAAGGGAGTTCCAATCGTTACAGTCAGTTCGTGCTCGACAACTACGATCGGACCCCGATGGTCTATGCGGGCGGTAACGACGGTATGCTGCATGCCTTCAAGGCCGGCAATGGCCGGGAACTGTTCGCCTATGTGCCGGGCATGCTGCTGGGCGAGCTGAAGGACCTCACCGAGCCGGGTTATTCCCACCGCTACTATGTAGACGGTACGCCGGTGGTTCTGGATGCTTTCTTCGGCAACGCCTGGCACACGGTGTTGGTCGGCGGTCTTGGTGGCGGCGGGCAAGGTCTGTACGCGCTGGATGTGACCGATCCGCCTAAGACGCTCTCCTCCAAGGATGAGGATGCTGTGTCCAAGATGGTGCTCTGGGAGTTTACCGACGCCGACGATTCGGACCTTGGATATACCTATTCCCGCCCGAATATCGTCAAGCTCGCGAATGGCAAATGGGCGGCGGTCTTCGGTAACGGCTACAACAACACCGAGTCCGACGGGCATGTGAGCAGCACGGGCAATGCGGTGCTCTATGTGGTGGACATCGAGACCGGCAGCCTGATCAAGAAGATCGACACTCTGACCGGCTCCAGCGAGGATCCCACCGGCGGTAACCGACCCAATGGGCTCTCGACGGTGGCTCCGGTGGATGTCGATGGAGACTATGTGGTCGACTATGTCTATGGTGGCGACCTGTTCGGTAATCTCTGGAAGTTCGATCTGAGCAGTTCCACGACCAGTAACTGGAAGGTCGCTTTCGGAACCAGCAGCAAACCCAAGCCGCTGTTCCGGGCGCTGGCGAAAACCAACGACGCCAAGACGGCCCAGCCGATCACAGTACGTCCGGTGGTGGCGCATCATCCCACGGGCCGCGGCTACCTCGTCTATTTCGGTACCGGTAAATTCTTCGAGGTGGGAGACAACAAGGGCACAGGGCAGGTGACGCAATCCTTCTATGCCGTCTGGGATCAGGAGGACAAGGCCAATGCCTCTCACATTCCCCTCGACCGCGACGACCTGCTGCAGCAGAAGATCGTGAAGGAGGGGCAGACGGAGAAGGGCTTCGAGTACCGTCTGACCACCAAGATCTCGCCCACCTGGGACGATCCCGATAGCAATGGGGTCGACAGCGGAAAAGTCGTGGGTTGGTTCCTAGATCTCTACAATACCGAAGGGGGCAATACGGATAACAAGGGTGAGCGGCAGGTGAGCGATCCGATCCTGCGGGATGGGCGCATCATATTCACCACCCTGATTCCGTTCACGGACCCCTGTGCTTCCACGGGGGCTGGCGGTTGGCTCATGGAGCTGGATGCGGGAACCGGGGGGCGCTTGCCGTTCTCGCCTTTCGATACCGATTTCAGCCACACTTTCACAACGGCCGACCTGGTGAGCTTCGACGAAAACAATGATGGTAATGAAAAGTTGGTCGCGGCCTCTGGCAAGAAGCTGCCAGTGGGGAGCCTGGGTAGTCCTGCCATCATTTCGGACGTCAAGAACAAGAAGGAGAAAAAGTACGGTGCCGATCTGAATGGCAAGCTTTACAGTGTGGACGAGAACCCAGGCCCTGGGAACTCGGGGCGTAAATCCTGGCGAGAGTTGCTGCGATGAAAGGGAAGTGGAATATGGGAATAGTGAAGATGCGTGATATGAAGCGATTGATCGGCGTAGTGCTGATGATGGCTGCCTCGATGGCCTATGCCGCTCAAGGGGGCCGGCTCATGGACCGTGACATTCCCGCGGGAACCAAGGCGGGTTTGATCCAGCAGTTGGACCTCGACAAAGGGCTCATCGAGATCGATGGGCGGTTGATGGTCTTGTCGCCGCGGGCGATCGAGATCCTCCTCAAAACGCAAGATCGTTGGAGAGCGATTCGAGAGAAGGTCGCCATCTATCGACTCAAGCAGGGTGGCGATACCCCCGTAGTCGAGGCGCTGATGATCGTCAAGCGGCCCGAACGGTAATCGCGGTCCGGGTCCGAGATAAGGTGATATACATGCAGCAACGACTCGAACGACAGGGCGGCTTCACGTTGGTGGAGTTGATGATCGTGGTGATCGTGGTGGGAATCCTGGCGGCCATCGCTTTCCCGATCTATAGCGACCAGGTACGCAAGACGCGCCGCACCGAGGCCAGGGACGCGCTGATGGCGATCGCCCAGGCGGAAGAGCGCTATTACACCGAAAAGGGCAAGTACACCACCAGCCTGTCCAACCTCGATGTCGCTTCGGTGGTGTCCTGCAATGGCGGAACTTGCACGACCCTGGACAACGGTTATTACACGGTGACCTTGGCGGGCAGCAACAGTACCTTCACGGCGACGGCGCAACCGACCGCCGGCGGGGCCCAGGCCGGGGACAGCTGTACCAAGCTGACGATCAACCAGCTAGGCGTCAAAGGAGGGGAGGGCAGCGGTTGCTGGTAAGGAGAAAGGAAGGTTCTCCCGTCAGCCCTGGCCCGCCAGCTCCTTCGGCAGGGCGAACACCACGTTCTCGCGCCGGCCCTCGTCTTCGATCACCGCATCGGCGCCCCATTCGCGCAGGCGTTGGATGACGCTGTCCACCAGCACCTCCGGGGCGGAGGCGCCAGCGGTGACGCCCACGGTCTCCACCCCTTCCAACCAGTCGCGCCGGATGTCTTCTGGGCGGTCCACCAGCCAGGCGGGACGGCCCTGCTTTTCGGCGATCTCGCGCAGGCGGTTGGAGTTGGAACTGTTGGGCGAGCCCACCACCAGCACCAAGTCGCAGCGTTGCGCGAGGCGCTTGACCGCATCCTGACGGTTCTGGGTGGCGTAGCAGATGTCGTCCTTCTTGGGCCCCTGGATGGCGGGGAAGCGTTCCCGCAGGGCGGCGATCACCGCTGCGGTGTCGTCCATGGAAAGGGTGGTCTGGGTGACGAAGGCGAGACGCTCTGGGTCCTTCACCCGCAGTTCGGCCACGTCCTCGGGGCGTTCCACCAGGTGGATGCCGCCGGTGCTGTTTTCGCAGCGGTACTGGCCCATGGTGCCTTCCACCTCGGGGTGGCCGCGGTGGCCGATCAGTATCACCTCGTTGCCGGCGCGGCAGTGGCGCACCACCTCCAGGTGGACCTTAGTGACCAGAGGGCAGGTGGCGTCGAACACGGTGAGGTCGCGTGCAGCGGCCTGGTCGCGCACCGCCTGCGAGACCCCGTGGGCGCTGAAGATCACCGTGCTGCCGTCGGGCACCTCGTCCAGCTCGTCCACGAAGACCGCGCCGCGGTGGCGCAGGTCCTCCACCACGAAGCGGTTGTGCACCACCTCGTGGCGTACATAGATGGGGGCGCCGAAGTTCTCCAGCGCCCGTTCCACGATCTCGATGGCGCGGTCCACGCCGGCGCAGAAGCCGCGGGGGTTGGCGAGCAGTATCTTCATGGCGTCTCCTCGTCGCGGGGCCGTTCGGGCTCGGGCAGGCCCACCTCCAGGATCCGGACCCGAAACACTACCTCGTGCCCGGCCAGCGGATGATTGAAGTCCACCACCACCTCGTCGCCCTCGATGGCGCGGATTACGCCCATGGTCTCGCCGGTTTCGCCCACCGCGAAGCTCATGATTTGGCCGGGCTCGGGCGGCAGGCCGTCGAAGTCGGACAGCGGCAGACGCTGCACCAGACCCGGTTCCGGATCCCCATAGGCCTGCTCGGGGGTGAGGGTCACAGTCTGTTCGTCGCCGGCCTTGAGGCCGTAGAGCGCCATCTCCATCGCGGGCTGGAAGGTACGGTCGCCCATGCGGAAGCGCAGCGGCTCCTCGTCGAAGGTGGAGATGGCCTCGGTGCCGTCCGGCAGCGACAGGGAGAAGTGCAGCGTGACCGCGCTGCCGGGGACGATCTCGCGGGCGCTGCTCATTCGCCAGCCCGCTCCGCGGCGATCTCGCGCAGGGTGGGCACCGCCAGCTCCAGCCGGTCGGCGTGCGCGATCGCGCGCTCCAGACGCGCCGGCGCCGAGCGCCCCATGCAGCGGTGCTGCGGGTCGCCGTCGAAGGCCTCCAGCATGCCCTCGATCAATGCCTCGCGGTCGAAGCGCTGGCCGGTGAGGGCCTCCTGCAGGTCGATGACATCGGCGGCCACCGCGCGCGCCAGCGGTTGATGGTGGCGCCACAGTTCGTCCACGGTGCCGCCGCTGCGCAGTCCGGCGATGTTGGTGGTGAGTATGTAGAGGTTCTTGAGCACCAGCTCGAACAGCATTCCGCCCTCGTCGGGCACCTCGCGCGCCGGGATCTCCAGGCTCCCCAGGGCGTCGATCAGCAGGCCGGCCCGGGGGCCGTGCACGGGGGAGGGGATCAGTACCCGCACGTCCTGCCCCTTCTTCTTCTCGAACCAGACCGAGATCACGGTGGGATCGGGTAGGGCGGCATAGTCGGCGGGCAGCAGTTCGTTCTGCAGCAGGGCCAGGCGGTCGCGCCACGCCTCGGGGATGGCCTCCAGCACCGGCTGCAGCGCCGCCTCGCCCACCGCCACCAGCACGAGGGCGGGCTCGGGCAGGTCCCGGGCCAGCGCCTGCATGTCGCTGTCGCGGGTGACGGGATGGACGGGGTGGCCGGTGCGTAGCAGGCCGCGCGCGAAGACGCTGCCCATCTCGCCGATGCCGATCACCACCACGGGAGGCTTGCTCATGGTTCGCTACCCTGTCTGCCAGAAGCTCGGCGGCCCGCCGGGGGCCGCTCCGGGGCGGGGGAGTGTACCTTTTCCCAGGGAAAAAGTGGCAACGGCGCGGGCGCGGTTTCAGTCAACGCGGCCGCGAAAGGGGGCGAGGGCGCCGGACCGGCGCCGATCTTTCAGTTGAGCAGTTCCTGGGTCACGAACAGGTAACCCAGCACGCCGGAGAGGGTGACCACCAGGATGGTCTGGAGCACGATGCAGGCGCCGGGAATGTCGCTGCAGATGCGTCCGAGGGTGTTACCGATCAGGGCTTTCATAGTAGTTATCTCTCCTGATTTTGGATCCCCCGATGTTCGGGGCGGTACCGATCGGTCTCAGGGATAACCCTGAAGACGTCCCGAGTCTGGCACGGGGAAAACCAGGTGACAATTTGGTCATTTTTATGACCTTGAAAAAATGGGTTTATGAGCATTTTCGACGGCTCTATGAGGCCGTCCGGTGGAATGCTTATGAACACCATCGGCCGTCCGGCGGGAAACTTTAATTCCCCGACGCGGGGCGCCGGGTCCCATTCCCCGATCTTTTGTGGCTTGCGGCGCCTGCCGTCCTTGCGCACTATTCGCCTCTCATGACGATGGCGACAGGAGCGGACATGGAGATCGACGGCCCCATCAAGGTGGGCGTGGTGGAACCCTCGCCGGAGGGCAACTACGAGCTGCACATCAGCTTCACCGACGAATTTCAGCGGCTGGACCTCGCCGAGCAGGGTCCCGTATTCCGCGACTACCTGGCCGAGCTGTACCAGAACGTCCACCGGCCCGACCTCGATGACCGCACCCGTCAGGGCATGCTGCTGGTGCAGCAGGTGTGCGAGCAGCTCCTGGAGCCGATCGAGGCCGGTGAGCTGCCGCTGTCCGAGACCCTGGTGGTGGAGATCCAGCGCGCCCCCGGCGTGGACCTGTCCAGCCTGATGAGCTGAGCGCGGATGTCGGACGCCGCCCCCAAGGTGGGTTTCGTCAGCCTCGGCTGTCCCAAGAACCTGGTGGACTCCGAGCGCATCCTCACCCAGCTTCGGGCGGAGGGCTACGGCATCGTGCCGCGCTACGAGGAGGCCGACCTGGTGATCGTGAACACCTGCGGCTTCATCGACGCCGCGGTGGAGGAGTCGCTGGAGGCGATCGGCGAGGCGCTGGACGCCAACGGCCGGGTGCTGGTGACCGGTTGCCTGGGCGAGCGCGCGGCGACCATCCGCGAGCGTCACCCACAGGTGCTCGCCATCACCGGCGCGCATGCCTACGAGGCGGTGATGGAAGAGGTGCACCGCCACCTGCCCGCCCCGCACGATCCCTTCCTCGACCTGCTGCCGCCGCAGGGGGTCAAGCTCACCCCACGCCACTACGCCTATCTGAAGATCTCCGAGGGCTGCAACCACCGCTGCACCTTCTGCATCAT
>CAZVIG010000027.1:7111-12017 GCA_964627395.1 uncultured Sedimenticola sp. | reverse complement strand
GGAAGGCCGCCACCCGCGTTTCTTCGGGATCCGCGATCAGGTAGTGGGGCACGCCCTCCAGGGCATAGCGTTCGTGCGTGTATTCGCGGTCGATGCGCAGGGTGGAAGGGGAGAGCACCTCCAGCACCAGCGCCGGTGGCCGGTCCAGGTACTTGCCGGGCGGGTAGCAGACGACCACCCCGTCGGGCCGCAGCACGGTATCGTCCCCGATGCGCCATTCGGCCTCGGGATAGACGTTGCACTGCTCGCACTCGTCCAGGCTTTCCTCGAGTTCCATCGCCAGCAGCAGGGCGAGGCGCTGGTGCACCAGCGCCGGGGCGGGCGACATCGCCACCGGGATGCCGTCGATCAGCTCCCAGTCGCCCTCCCATTGTTCGTAGTCGCCGATGCGGTAATGGACCGGAACGGATTGGGCCATGGCCGGCCTCCTGCGCTTGCCTTTTGATCTCATATTAGTCCGAATATGTCACCAGCCGCACAAGGTCTTTGCCATAACGGGCTGTCGCTCCAACCGACCGGCACCGGGGCAGGTGCAGAATCCGCCGGTTCTCGGAGTGCAGGTGAGATAGCCCAGGCTACAGACGCGCCATGACCCGCGCCACGTCGATCCGTGCGGTGCAGGGGCCCAGGTCGAAGGCGAGGGTGTCGCTGCCGGTCTCGGCGACCGTCTCGTAGCGCTCGCCGGCGAGGCGGAAGGCCTCCACCCGTTTTTCTTCGGGATCCGCGATCAGGTAGTGGGGCACGCCCTCGCGGGCGTAGCGTTCGTGCTTGTATTCGCGATCGATGCGCAGCGTCGAGGGAGACAGCACCTCCAGCACCAGCGCCGGCGGGCGATCCAGGTATTTACCGGGCGGGTAGCAGATGACCGCCCCGTCGGGGCGTAGCACGGTGTCGTCGCCGATGCGCCATTCGGCCTCTGCCACGACGAGGCAGGGCTCGCACTCTTCCAGCGAGTTGGTCAGCTCGGTCAGGATCCGGGTCGCCAGTAGTTGATGGGCGATGGTGGGCGCAGGCGACATCGCCACCGGGATGCCGTCGATCAGCTCCCAGTCGCCCTCCCATTGTTCGTAGTCGCCGATGCGGTAATGGACCGGAACGGATTGGGCCATGGCCGGCCTCCTGCGCTTGCCTGGTGTCCATGCTAGCAGCCTCTCGGAAGGGGTGGCAAAGGGCGACCGCCGTCCGAAGGTCACGGCAGAAAGTTGTCGACAATATTGAAGGAAATTATCGTATCCACCAGGCCACTGGAGGAAATATCGTCTATATTGTCGACAATTACCGAGGGGGAAAGGCCATGGGCAGATATCAGGAGATCTACGAGCGCTCGCTGCGCGATCCCGAGGGCTTCTGGGGCGAGGCGGCGCAGGCGCTGGAATGGCACAGGCCCTGGGACCGTGTGCTGGACCGGGAGGCGAAACCGGTGCCGCGCTGGTTCGCAGGCGCGGAGTTCAACACCTGCTTTAACGCCCTGGACCGCCATGTGGACGCGGGTCGTGGCGACCAGGATGCGCTGATCCACGACTCGCCGGTCACCGGCAGCAAGCGCCGCTACAGCTACCGTCAGTTGCGCGACGAGGTGGCCCGCTTCGCCGGGGTGCTGCGCGACCTGGGTGTGGAGAAGGGCGACCGGGTCATCATCTACATGCCGATGGTGCCGGAGGCGGCCATCGCCATGCTCGCCTGTGCGCGCCTGGGCGCCATCCACTCGGTGGTGTTCGGCGGCTTCGCGGCCAACGAGTTGGCCACCCGCATCGACGATGCCGAGCCCAAGGTGATCGTCAGCGCCTCCTGCGGCATCGAGCCCAACCGGGTGGTGGAGTACAAGCCGTTGCTGGACGAGGCCATCGCCACCGCCCGCCACAAGCCCGAGCGCTGCGTGATATTGCAGCGGCCGCAGATGCCGGCGGCCCTGATCGACGGCCGCGACCTGGACTGGGCGCAGGCGATGGCCACCGCGACCTCGGCGGACTGGGTGCCGGTGGCGGCCACCGATCCGCTCTACATCCTCTATACCTCCGGCACCACCGGCCAGCCCAAGGGCGTGGTGCGCGACAACGGCGGCCACGCGGTGGCCATGCTCTGGTCGATGCACAATATCTATAACGTGCGCGCCGGCGACGTGTACTGGGCCGCCTCGGACGTGGGCTGGGTGGTCGGACACAGCTACATCGTCTATGGCCCGCTGCTGGCCGGCTGCACCACCATCATGTACGAGGGCAAGCCGGTAGGGACCCCCGATCCCGGCGCCTTCTGGCGCGTGATCAGCGAATACGGGGTCAAGGTGCTGTTCACCGCGCCCACCGCCTTCCGCGCCATCAAGAAGGAGGACCCGGAGGGCGACTATCTGAAGCCCTATGACCTTTCCTGCATGCAGGCGCTGTTCCTGGCGGGCGAGCGCTGCGACCCGGACACCCTGGCCTGGGCGCAGGAGAAGCTGGGCAAGCCGGTCATCGACCACTGGTGGCAGACCGAGACCGGCTGGGCGATCGCGGCCAACCCCCTGGGCATCGAGCCGTTGCCGGTCAAGCCCGGCTCGCCCACGGTGCCCATGCCGGGCTATGACGTGCGCATCCTCGACGAGCAGGGTGCCGAGATGCCCCCCGGCGAGATGGGCGACATCGTGATCCGGCTGCCCTTGCCGCCCTCCTGCCTGCCCACCCTGTGGCACAACGACCAGCGCTTCATCGACAGTTATCTGTCCAAGTATCCGGGCCATTACCTCACCGGGGATGCCGGGTACAAGGACGAGGACGGCTATCTGTGGATCATGAGCCGCACCGACGACGTCATCAACGTCGCCGGGCACCGCCTCTCCACCGGCGCCATGGAGGAGGTGCTGGCCAGCCATCCGGACGTGGCCGAGTGTGCGGTGATCGGCGTGGCCGACGACCTCAAGGGCCAGCTTCCGCTGGGCCTGGTGGTGTGCAAGGCGGGCGCGGAGAAGGCGGGCGAGGCGCTGTACGCCGAGCTGGTGGCCCTGGTGCGCGAGCAGATCGGCCCGGTGGCCGCCTTCAAGCAGGTGGTCGCGGTCAAGCGCCTGCCCAAGACCCGCTCGGGCAAGATCCTGCGCGGCACCATGGTGAAGATCGCCGACGGCGCGGAATGGAAGATGCCCGCCACCATCGACGATCCGGCCATCCTGGACGAGATCGCCGAGGCGTTGCGGACCCTGGGCTATGCGCGCTGAGGCCATGGCCTCCTGCCAGGGCGAACTGCGCACCATCCCCGAGCGGGTGTTCTGCGAACTGCGCGAGGCCATCGTCGAAGGCCGCATACCGCCCGGCAGCAAGATCAGCGAATCGGAACTGGCCGCGCGCTACGGCATCAGCCGCGGTCCGCTGCGCGAGGCGATCAGCCGCCTCGCCGCGGTGGGGCTGGTGGAGCGCCGCCCCAATGTGGGCGCGCGGGTGATCGAGCTGAGCCAGGCGCGCCTGCTGGACATCTACCAGGTACGCGAGGCCCTGGAGGGCACCGCGGCGCGGCAGGCGGCGCAGCGCATGGACGCCGGGGCGGTGGCGCGGCTGCGCGCCACCCTGGACGAACACGAATCGCGGATGCGCGAGGAAGGTGGGCAGGCCTACTTCCAGGAGGCGGGCGATGTCGATTTCCACTACCAGATCATCCAGGGCAGCGGAAACCACTATCTGGTCAAGCTGCTCTGCCATGACCTCTACCACCTGATCCGCATGTACCGCTGCCAGTTCGGCATGCGCAGCAAGCGCGGGCCGGCGGCGCTGGAGGAACACCGCGCCATCGTCGCCGCCATCGAACGGTGCGACGCGGACCTGGCGGAGCTGCTGATGCGCGCCCATGTGCGGGCCTCGCGCGACAACGTGGAGCGGATGTTGTCCGAGATTTAGATTTTTTACCGCAGAGGACGCGAAGGTACGCGAAGGAGATACCGGCCAGAGAGGGGATACGTCGGATGTGGTGTATCTGGTAGTTCGTAGGATGGGTTTCGCTGCGCTCAACCGCCGCACCCTACGGTGCTTCCTGGCGAACCTTCGCGGTTGAACAACATTTTCTTGGAACGGACCATGAGTACAGAATCAGCGGGCCTGAAGTTTCGCCAGGCCATCGAACAGGAAAGACCCCTGCAGTGTGCAGGCGCGATCAACGCCTACCATGCGCGGCTGGCGGAGGCCACGGGCTTTCGCGCCCTGTATCTCTCCGGCGGCGGGGTGGCGGCGGGTTCCTGCGGCATCCCCGACCTGGGCATCACCACCCTGGAGGACGTGCTGACCGACCTGCGGCGCATCACCGACGTCACCGGCCTGCCGGTGCTGGTGGACGCGGACACCGGCTGGGGCGGCGCCTTCAACATCGCGCGCGCGGTGCGTTCCCTGATCAAGTGCGGCGCGGCGGCGATGCACATCGAGGACCAGGTGGCGCAGAAGCGCTGCGGTCACCGGCCCAACAAGGCCATCGTGCCCAGAGAGGAGATGGTCGATCGCATCAAGGCGGCGGTGGACGCCCGCACCGATCCCGACTTCGTGATCATGGCGCGCACCGACGCCTTGGCGGTGGAGGGCATGCAGTCGGCGATCGATCGTGCCCTGGCCTGCGTGGAGGCGGGCGCGGACATGATCTTCCCCGAGGCGATGACCGAGCTGGAGCAGTACCGCGAATTCGTCGAGGCGGTGGGCGTGCCGGTGCTCGCCAACATCACCGAGTTCGGCGCCACTCCCCTGTTCACCGTCGAGGAGCTGGCCTCGGTGGGGGTGAGCATCGCCCTCTATCCGCTGTCCGCCTTCCGTGCCGCCAATGCCGCGGCGCTGCGGGTGTACCGGGCGCTGCGCGAGGAGGGCACCCAGCAGGGGGTGATCGACCTGATGCAGACCCGCGACGAACTCTACGACTACCTCGGTTACCACGACTACGAGAAGAAGCTCGACGAGCTGTTCGC
>CAZVIG010000027.1:0-7011 GCA_964627395.1 uncultured Sedimenticola sp. | reverse complement strand
CGAGGAACAGACCCATGACCGAACAAGTCCTGCCCAAGGCGAAGAAGTCGGTGGCCCTGTCCGGCACCGCGGCCGGCAACACCGCGATCTGCACCGTGGGGCGCTCGGGCAACGATCTGCACTACCGCGGCTATGACATCCACGATCTGGCCGAGGCCTGCGAGTTCGAGGAGGTGGCGCATCTGCTGATCCACGGCCATCTGCCGGACCGCGCCACCCTGGCGCGCTACAAGGCGAAGCTGAAGTCGCTGCGCGGCCTGCCGGCGGCCCTGCGCCGCGCCCTGGAGGCGCTGCCGCCGTCCACCCATCCCATGGACGTGCTGCGCACCGGCTGTTCGGTGTTGGGCAGTCTGATGTCGGAGCGCGAGGATCATCCCGAGGCCGAGGCGCGGGAGATCATCGACCGGCTGATGGCCAGCTTCCCCTCGATGCTGCTCTACTGGCACCACTATGCGGTCAACGGCCGGCGCATCGAGGTGGAGACCGATGACGATTCCATCGGCGGCCACTTCCTGCATCTGTTGCACGGCGAGCCGCCGCGCCCCTCCTGGGTGCGCGCCATGCACGTCTCGCTCACCCTGTATGCGGAGCACGAGTTCAACGCCTCCACCTTCGCGGCGCGGGTGATCGCCGGCACCGATTCGGATCTCTACTCCGCCATTACCGGCGCCATCGGGGCGCTGCGCGGTCCCAAGCACGGCGGCGCCAACGAGGAGGCCTTCCGTATCCAGTCCCGCTACGCCGACCCGGACAGCGCCGAGGCCGACATCCGAGAGCGGGTGGGTCGGCGCGAGATCATCATCGGCTTCGGGCATCCGGTCTACACCGTGGGCGATCCGCGTAACGAGATCATCAAGCGCCTGGCCCGGGAGCTGTCGGAGGAGAACGGCGACCTCGGCGCCTACCGTGTGGCCGAGCGGCTGGAGTCGGTGATGTGGGAGCTGAAGAAGATGTTCCCCAACCTGGACTGGTTCTCCGCCGTCTCCTATGCGCAGATGGGGGTGCCCACCGACATGTTCACCCCGCTGTTCGTGATCGCCCGCACCGCCGGATGGGGGGCGCACGTCATCGAACAGCGCCAGGACGGCAAGATCATCCGCCCCTCGGCCAACTACATCGGCCCCGAGAACCGGCCCTTCGTGCCGATAGCCGAACGGTGAGCGTAAAACGACTGGCTCCCTCCCCCGCTTGTGGCACAGCCGCCCGGGGAAATGTCGTCCCTCCCCCCGCTTGCGAGGGGGGCTAGGAGGAGGGCAAAGCGTGTTCCCTTTCTCGTCACAACCCGTAGGGTGGGTTGAGCGAAGCGAAACCCACCATGTGCTGCCTTGTGAATCCTTGTGGTGCATCCCATCAAGAAGACCCACATGAACCGAAACTACCGAAAGAAGCTGCCGGGCACCGACCTGGACTACTACGACGCCCGCGCCGCGGTGGAGGATCTACGCCCGGGCGCCTGGGCGCGCCTGCCCTATGCGGCGCGGGTGCTGGCCGAGCAACTGGTGCGTCGCTGCGCGCCCGATGCGCTGGAGGCCTCGCTGCTGGAGGTGATCGAGGGACGCCGCGAGCGCGACTTTCCCTGGTATCCGGGGCGGGTGGTGTGTCACGACATCCTTGGTCTGACCGCCTTCGTGGATCTGGCCGGGCTGCGTGACGCCATCGCCGAGCGGGGCGGCGATCCGGCGCAGGTGAACCCGGTGGTGCCGGTGCAACTGGTGGTGGACCATTCTCTGGCGGTGGAGTACCCCGGCACCGACCCGGAGGCGGTGGCGCACAACCGCGCGGTGGAGGAGCGGCGCAACGCCGACCGCTTCCATTTCATCGACTGGTGCCGCCGCGCCTTCGACAATGTGGACGTGATCCCCGCGGGCAACGGCATCATGCACCAGATCAACCTGGAGAAGATGTCCGAGGTGGTGACGGTGAGCGAGGGCGTCGCCTTTCCCGACACCTGCGTGGGCACCGACTCGCACACCCCGCACGTGGACAGCCTGGGGGTGATCGCCCTGGGCGTGGGCGGCCTGGAGGCGGAGACGGTGATGCTGGGCCGGCCGGTGATGATGCGACTGCCCGAGATCGTCGGCGTGCGCCTGCGCGGCCGGCGGCGGCCCGGCATCACCGCCACCGACATCGCCCTGGCCCTGACCGAGTTCCTGCGCGAGCAGCGGGTCGTCTCCGCCTGGCTGGCGTTCTTCGGCGAGGGTGCGCGCAGTCTCGGCATCGGCGACCGCGCCACCATCGCCAACATGACCCCGGAGTACGGTGGCTCCGCCGGCCTGTTCCACATCGACGGGCAGACCCTGGACTACCTGCGGCTCACCGGCCGGCCGCCGGAGCAGGTGCGTCTGGTGGAGACCTATGCGCGCAACGCCGGCCTCTGGGCCGACGATCTCGAGGACGCGCAGTACCAGCGGGTGCTCGAGTTCGACCTGTCCACGGTGGAGCGCAACCTGGCCGGACCCTCGAATCCCCATCGCCGGCTGCCCACCCGCGCCCTGGCCGAGCGGGGCATCGCCGGTGAGGTGTCCGCGGAAGGGGACCGGATGCCGGACGGGGCGGTGATCATCGCCGCCATCACGAGCTGCACCAACACCTCCAACCCCCGCAACCTGGTGGCGGCGGGACTGCTGGCGCGCAACGCCAACCGTCTGGGGTTGAAACGCCGGCCCTGGGTCAAGACCTCGCTGGCGCCGGGCTCCAGGGTAGCGCGGCTCTATCTGGAGGAGGCTGGTCTGCTGCCGGAGCTGGAGCGGCTGGGCTTCGGCATCGTGGGCTATGCCTGCACTACCTGCAACGGCATGAGCGGGGCACTGGACCCGGCCATCGAGCGCGAGATCGTCGAGCGCGATCTCTACACCACCGCGGTGCTCTCCGGCAATCGCAACTTCGACGGGCGCATCCACCCGCAGGCCAAGCAGGCGTTCCTCGCCTCGCCGCCGCTGGTGGTGGCCTACGCCATCGCCGGCAGCATCCGCTTCGACATCGAGAACGATCCCCTCGGGTACGACACCGAGGGCCGGCCCGTCACCCTGCGCGACCTGTGGCCCGACGACGAGGAGATCGACGCCATCGTCGAGCGCCATGTGCGTCCGGAGCAGTTCGAGCAGATCTACGGGCCCATGTTCGCGCCGGTGGTGGAGCAGGGCGGGGCGGCCAGTCCGCTCTACGACTGGCGGCCGCAGAGCACCTACATCCGCCGTCCGCCCTACTGGGAGGGCGCCCTGGCGGCGGAGCGCACCCTGCGCGGCATGCGCCCGCTGGCGATACTGGGCGACAACATCACCACCGATCATCTGTCGCCGTCCAACGCCATCCTGCCCGACAGCGCGGCGGGCGAGTACCTGGCGCGCATGGGGCTGCCGGAGGAGGACTTCAACTCCTACGCCACCCACCGGGGCGACCATCTCACCGCCATGCGTGCCACCCTGGCCAATCCCAAGCTGCTCAACGAGATGGTGCGGGACGAACAGGGCGAGATCGTGCAGGGTTCGCTGGCGCGCCTGGAGCCGGAAGGCAAGGTGATGCGGCTATGGGAGGTGATCGAGACCTACCTGGAGCGCCGCCAGCCGCTGATCATCGTCGCGGGCAAGGACTACGGCCAGGGCTCCTCGCGCGACTGGGCCGCCAAGGGCGTGCGCCTGGCGGGCGTGGAGGTGATCGTCGCCGAGGGCTTCGAGCGCATCCACCGCACCAACCTGGTGGGTATGGGGGTGCTGCCGCTGGAGTTCTTGCCCGGCGAGAGCCGCCATACTTACGCCATCGACGGCAGTGAGACCTTCGACGTGATCGGCGAGCCGGCGCCGGGCGCGCGACTCGCCCTGCGCATGCAGCGCCGCAACGGCGAGACGCTGGAGATCCCGGTGATCTGCCGCCTCGACACCGAAGATGAGCGGGTCACCTACCGCGCCGGCGGCGTGCTGCAGCGCTTCGCGCGGGACTTTCTGGAGGATCGTGGTAGCGTGGGTTGAGCGCCGGGCGCCGAACCACGGTCGCCAATCGACCGAGTAAAAGAGACGTGGATTTCTCCGGGAGCGCCGGCGTCCCGCCGGCAGGGCCGCCAGGATGGCGGCGCTCCCAGCTCGGGCACCTGTGGATCGCCAGGAGATGGCAGGGTCTTCGGGTAAGCCCTGTGTGGCATTTTCAAGCGTGGCGGCCCTTGGCGCACTTCGCGGTGAAACTTCGTTGAATCCAGGAACCGAGACATGAGGCATCCACCACAACTCCGCATCCCCGCGCTCTACATGCGCGGCGGCACCAGCAAGGGGGTCTTCCTCAGGCTCGACGACCTGCCGCCGGCGGCGCAGGTGCCGGGTCCAGCACGCGACGCCCTGCTGCTGCGCCTGATCGGCAGCCCCGACCCCTATGGCAAGCACACCGACGGCATGGGCGGGGCCACCTCCTCCACCTCCAAGGTGGTGATCCTCTCGCGCAGCCAGCGGCCGGATCACGACATCGACTATCTGTTCGGCCAGGTGGCCATCGACCGGCCCTTCGTGGACTGGAGCGGCAACTGCGGCAACCTGAGCGCCGCGGTGGGTCCGGCGGCGATCGAGATGGGGCTGATCGATTCCGCGCGTCTGCCATCCCAAGGGCATATCGAGGTACGCATCTGGCAGGCCAACATCGGCAAGACCATCCTCGCCCGGGTGCCGGTGCGCGACGGCCAGGTACAGGAGACCGGCGACTTCCGGCTCGACGGGGTGGCCTTTCCCGCGGCGGAGGTCCCGCTCACCTTCCTGCAGCCGGTGGACCCCGGCGAGCCGCTGTTTCCCACCGGCAGGCTGGTGGACCGGCTGGAGGTGCCGGGGGTGGGCGACTTTGACGCCACCCTGATCGCCGCCGGCATCCCCACCATCTTTCTGCGCGCCGCCGACCTGGGCTATAGCGGCACCGAGCTGCAGCCGGCGATCAACGGCGACCCCGAGGCGCTGGCGCGCTTCGAGGCGATCCGCGCCCAGGGCGCGGTGCGGATGGGGCTGATCGACGCGCCGGAGCAGGCGGCGGAACGCCAGCACACGCCCAAGATCGCCTTCATCGCGCCCCCGGCCGATTACCGCGCCTCCAGCGGGCGGCAGGTGCGCGCTGGGGAGATCGATCTCAACGTCCGGGCGCTCTCCATGGGCCAGCTCCATCACGCCATGATGGGCACCGCCGCCGTGGCCATCGCCACCGCCGCGGCGGTGCCCGGCACCCTGGTCAACGAGGCCGCCGGCGGCGGCGAGCGGGACGCGGTCACCTTCGGGCACCCCTCCGGCACCCTGAAGGTGGGCGCTCAAGTACAGCGGACCGGCGATCGCTGGGAGGTGGAGGCGGTGACCATGAGCCGCAGCGCGCGCGTGCTGATGGAAGGCCGGGTGCGGGTGCCGGCGGAAGTGTTCGAGGGCGGCTAGATCAGTCTCTCCGCTCCAGGGTGCGTCGGGTAGCCTTGAAGTAGAAGAATTCCACCAGCAGGCTGGCGCCCAGCACCAGCCAGGTGGCGATGAAGGCGGTGCGGCTGGTCTGCCATTGGTAATGGAGCAGCAGCAGGAACACCGCGGCCACCACCACGAAGCCGGTGCCGATCACCAGCGGATTGCCGCCATACTGCGGCCGCAGGCGCCAGTGCGCCGCCAGCACGCAGAGATAGATCACCATGAAGACGCTGCTGGTGATCGACGCGATGCCGTTCAGGTCGAAGGCGAGGGCGAACACGATGCCCAGCCCTGCGGTGATATAGAGCCCCTCCATGGAGCCGAACCACAGCTTGCGGTCGAAGGCCTCGGGCAGCACCCCGTCGCGCGCCAGCGCATAAGCCACGTTGGCGCCGCCGTATAGGGTGGCGTTGAGCGCCGAGGCGATGGAGAACAGGGCGCCCCAGGTCACCAGCAGATAGCCATGCTCACCCAGGAAGGGCCGCGCCGCCTCCGCCAGCGCATAGTCCTGGGCCTGGATCAGCTTGGGCAGCGGCAGATTGCCCACCCCCACCAGCGCCACCAGCACGTACACGATGGTCACCACCAGAATGCTCAGATAGATGGCGCGCGGGACGTTGCGCTGCGGGTCGCGCATGTGCTCCGAGGCATTGGTCACCAGACCGAAGCCCATGTAGGACAGGAAGAAGATGGCGGTGGCGTCCAGGATATCGGTGATCCCCTTGTCGCCCAGGCGCGGCGTCACCCGATCGATGTCGATGCTCCAGACGCCCAGCACCACGAACAGCATCAGCACGCCCAGCTTGATCGCCACGATCCAGAACTCCGCGCGCCCCACCGCCGCCGAGCCCATCACCCCCAGGGCGGTGAAGGCCAGTACCACGCACACCTCTACGATGCTCTCCACCCCCGGCCCGGGCGGGCCCGGCAGCAGCGGCATGAAATAGCCGGCGAAGCCCTTGGCGAACAGCGCGATGGAGATGACATAGGTGAGCCAGAACAGAAAGCTGAGGGCCCCGGTGAACAGATTGTTGCCGAAGGCGCGGATGATGAACTCCATGGGCCCCGCATCGGAGACGATGCGACTTCCCAGCCAGGCGTAGGAATAGGCCACCAGCAGCGCCACCAGCCCCGAGACGAGGAACACCAGCGGCAGATTGGGCCCGGCGATCTTCGCCCCCAGCCCGAAGATGGAGAAGATGCTGGCACCCACCATGGTGCCCACCGCCAGCGACACCGCCTGCAACAGGCCGATACGATCGTCGTTCTTGCTCTGAGTCGTCATAGGGGATCCCTGTGCGTTTGCATGAAGGTGGGGTGTGCCGGGCCGGTTTCAATGGTGCCTGCGGATGGACGCCTTGCCGATGCCTGTGGCAATGAACGCTGTTCGGTTTGCTGGGTGGCGATGATAGCCGGTATCCGCTCGGTATGGCTGACTTGGATCGGTGCTAGCCCAAGGAAGAGAGGCGATCGCCCTCGCGCTCGCCTACCGCAATAGGAATTCCTTGGGAAACCCTGATCAATTCCTCCCCCCGCTTGCGGCACTGTTGTCCGGGGAAACCTCGTCCCTCCCCCCGCTTGCGGGGGGAGGCTAGGAGGGGGG
>CAZVIG010000026.1:0-12066 GCA_964627395.1 uncultured Sedimenticola sp. | reverse complement strand
TGCCCGAGTACGACTGCGGCAGCGCCGGCATCTATGCGGTCTATCAGGACCGACGGTATCAGCAGCCCAAGGTCCGGCTATTCATCGAACTCATGAACGACCGGCTGCCGTCGCTGCTGTAGCGGAAGGAATACTGCTTTCATCGAGCCGGCGGAGGCGGAATCACTCGCCAGTTGATGCGGTATCCCCACAGACTGCCGCCGACAGTTCCCCATCCAGCGCCACCACCAACAGATGCCCACTGCTGAAATAGGGCATGCCCAGCAAGTAGTTCCCGATCTCTGCCCGGCCTAGCCGGGCCGTGCAGTGCGGCGGCGCCTCGCCGGCGCCGGCGAGCGATGCCAGCACCCGCCGCGCCGCGGCATCGGTATCCGGTGCAATGCGGTGCAACAGGCCCCAGTACATGGCGTCGTAGCTGCGCGCCACGGCGACGAAGACCGGCCGGCCTGAAATCCGCCAGGGCGTCTGCCAGATACGCAGGGTGTCGATGACCCGCTCGCCATCGGCGATCGCTGCCCGCTCCAGCCCCAGGTCGTTGATCCGCCCATGCCAGAACACGGGGGCCAGGGGGGCGTTCGGGTAGTCCATGCCCTGTTTCAGCAACTCGAGGAGATTCCCCGGTGTGAGCGGATCGGCCGGCTGCCAGCCCGCGGCCCGCAGCCGCCGGATGAGGGTCGCCCGGTCGGGCGCGAGGAAGGCCAGCGACAGGGGCTGGGAAGGCGCACCCAGCAGGGTCTCGGTATGTGTCGTCCCCTTTTGGCGGATGAAGTCCGCGAGTGAACCGCGCACCTGCTCGATGGTCACCGGTGGCGGGGTGTGGACCCGGGGATGCCATCGCGCGGTCGACAGGCCATACCAGGCCAGTGCGGCCAGCGACAGCGCCCACAGCGCACCGCGCCGGGAAGCGGGCAGCCGTGCCTGCCAGTCGATGCGGCCCGCGTGCGTGGCCCACTCGCTGAAGGCGATGGCGATGGTCAGCCACCCCGCCCCCACCAGGTAACCGGCCCAGACATCGCTCAGGTAATGCACGCCCAGGACGAGCCGGCTCAGTCCGATCGCCAGGATCAGCAACGCGGCCAGTATCAGGCGGTCGATGCGTGACTTCAGACCGGGTGCCGAGCGCGCCAGGACATAGCCGAGGAATCCGTAGAAGCCCACCGCGATCGACGCATGCCCGCTGGGAAAGGAATAGGACTGTTCGAGCAACACCGCCTCCACCGGCCGCGGACGATGGAAGGCGAGCTTGCTGAGCAGGGTGAAGGCCCCGGTACCCCCCACCGAGACCAGCAGGGAGAGCGCCAGCCAGGGGCCTCGCGCCAGCCAGGTGCCGAGCAGTGCCAGCAGGACCAGCGGGCCCGCCACCTTGGGAATGCCCAGCGCGGTGATCCAGGTGAATACCGGGATCAGCTCCGGCGGGCGGAAGCGCAGCATCAGCTGCGCCACCGCTTGGTCCACCGCCACGATGGGGTCGGAAGTGAGCAGGTCCTCGACGATGCCGCCGAACAGGATGGCGATATACAGCAGCGACAGGGAGAGCAGGGTCAGGGGCAGGCCGCGAAAGCGGTCGCGGTCGAGGCGCTCGCGGACGAAGGTCACCAAGCCGGGATGACGTCGTCTGAAGGCGATGACGTGGGGATTGCCGGCCAATGCCCTGGCGATGGAACGGGACAGGGACCTGACCAACAGCCAGATCTGCGGACCGAGGCGCAGCAGCGCATGCTTCAGATACCACAGTGCCAGCCACAGCAGCAGGACCGCGAGGAACAGCAGCCCGATACGCGACATCCAGGCCTGGGCCAGTGCCAGCGACTGGCCGAACAGATAGCCGCCACCGATCCACTGCAGCCCCCAGCCGATAGCGCCGAGCAGATTCCACAGCAGAAAGCGGCCCCGGTGCATGCCGAGCGAACCGGCGACGAAGGGGACGACCTCCTTGAGGCTCGGCACGAAGCGGCCGAGAAAAACACTCTTGGCGCCGTTGCGCTCGAAGAAGTCGTGGGCACGCTGGAAATGCGCCGGCTCGAGGAACCCCACACCGGACCTGACCCAGCGCTGTCCGTAGCGCCTGCCCAGCCAGTAGTTGAGGTTGTCGCCCAGGACCGCGCCGGCCACGCCGAACCAGAACACGCCCGCAAGATCGATGGTCCCGGTGGCGCTCAACGCGCCCAGCAGCAACAACAGAGTCGAACCGGGCACCAGCAGACCGACCACCAGGGCCGTCTCGGCAAAGGCCGCGACGAAGGCGGCCCAATAGGCGAGCGAGTGGAAATGCCCGATGCCGGGCAGCAGAGATTGGTAGAGTTGTTCGATCATCGTGAATGGTGTTTCCCTTCCCCTTGTCGCTTCTTTGACGGCACCTCCCCCAACTCGGGGAGACCCGGCGGGGAGTCGAAACGATGACCTCCTCCCTGCCAAACGGCCGACGATTGTATAGCGCCCTTCCCGGCGCATCCCGAAACTTGCCAGACGGTAATGTCAGTGCGCCGGCGATGACCGATAATCCCCCTCCCCGTTGCATCGACCAGGACACCCATGTTCGGCCTGCCCAGAGCCGTCGTCGTCCTTGGTCTGGTGTCGTTCCTGAACGATGCCGCCAGCGAGATGATCACTCCCCTGCGGTGGTCGCAGGACCGGCCGGCGCCCTGTCCGACCGGTTCGGTCGGGTGCCGGTCCTGCTGGCGGGCTGGAGTCTGCGCATCGCGCTGCTGCTGGCCCTGGCGCTGACCGCCCATGGCCAGGGCGAGGCACTGACCTGGGGGCTGTTTCTCGCCTACGGCGGCGCGCTCGCGATGACCGAGGGCGCCGAGCGCGCCCTGATCGGCGACTTCAGCCGGGCCTCGCAACGGGGCACGGCATTCGGCCTGTATCACATGACCACCGGTCTGGCGGCCCTGCCCGGCGCCGTGCTGTTCGGCGTGCTCTGGCAGGGCCTGGGCGCGACCACGGCCTTCATAGCGGCCGCGGGCATCGCGGCCCTCTCCGCCCTGGTACTCTACCGCTCGGCCCGCATCGGCTGACGCACCGGGTGGCCCCGTGCCGTGCGCTTGCCTCCCCGCGCCACAGGGGGTCTAATCGAATGCCTTTCCAGTATTCGTGGACTCCCGTGTTCCCCCGACGATTCGCCGCCGGCCTGTGCTTTCTGTTGCTGACGCTCCCTGCCGCCCTCCCGGCGGCGGAGGTGGACAGCTTCACCCATCGCCATGCCCTGGCGGATGCCGGCCCCTTTCTGAACCAGGTGGTCAACGTCTGGATGGAGGAGGCGGTGGTGGAGGCGAACCGCCCTCCCCTGCTGCCGGCCCTGCAGACCAAGACCGACGGCTGCGACAGGGGGCGCCTGATGAAGGCGCTGGAGGACCGCCTGGCCGGTTACCTGGTGGGACAGCTCGAAGACTTCGCCGAGAACAGCACCGCCATCGAGACCATCCGCACCCCGCTGGAGCGAAGCATCTATCGCGATTTCGATTTCACCGAATCGCCCACCGTGGCGCTCACCCGCCGCCTGGGCGTGCTGCTGCGCATCGGCGACGTCTATCTGGGCTCCGATAAGCTGGGCCACTTCTTCACCGAGGGCCGGACCTATCTGGACCACTATGCGGACGGCGGCGAGCGGTCGGTGCTGCGCTATGGCGATCTGACCGAGCACACCTACTACGGCGGTATCACCACCGGCATCTATTCCTATGCCGATCTGGCTGCCAACCTCAACGGCCTGCGCTTCTGGAACGCCATCTTCGCGGAACATCCTGACCCGCTGCACCCGGAACGCCAGGTGCGCCCCTACATGCGCTGCGAACAGGGGCGCTGGCACCGGGTGCGGGCCTTCGACTGGAACGACTATGTGGATCCCGCCTGGGACGAGGCGCTCAACTGCAATGCCTACAGCGACCCCATGCTGCTGCGCAAGGCCACCCGCCGCATCGCCGAGGCGACCGGCGGCGGCACCTGCCCGCTGGTCTCGGTGCCCCTGGCGCCGCTGGAGCGGAAATACGGCGACCTGCTCGACAACGTCTTCAACCGCAAAGGCCCGCAGGTGCTCGAATCCTTCGCCACCCAGTTCGGCCGCTACTGGGACGAGATCCTGAACGGCCTGTCGGGGGAGGTCGGCAACTGAAAGTGCCTAACCATCCTCTGACGCATCGTCAGGATGCGTCTCCGACAGCAGCCGGCTGAAGGGGCTGTCGCCGGAACTGGTGAGCAGCAGCCCTTCCTGCGCCCGGGTCATGCCCACATACAGCAGCCGCGCGTCCTCTTCCCATTTGCTCTCGTCGCTGCCGAGCAGACCCAGTCCGACGAGGATGACGCGGCGGAACTCCAGACCCTTGCTGCTGTGGATGGTGAGGACGTTCACCCGCTCGACCTCCGGGTCGAAGGCGGCCTTGGTCTGGCGGGTGGCCAGCCAGAGATGCTCGATCCCCGCATCGCGCAAGGCGTCGGACAGGGCCCGACCATAGGGGCGGCCCGGGTAGAGAATAGCCATCTCTCTCAGCGCCACGCCCTCGCGGTGCCACTTGCGGAGGCAGGCCACCACGAAGGCGATCTCCTCGTCCCGGCTGCCGAAATGCCTTAGCGCCGGTTCGGGCCCGGTGGTACCTGCCGCCTCCGGCTCCACCAGCGGGATGTGGTCCTCGTCGGCCTTCTGCGGGTCGAGGAAATGGCGCGCGAAATCGTAGGCGTAGCGCAGGATCTCGCGGGTGTTACGGTAGTTCAGACGCAGGATGGTGGTGCGTCCCTGGGCCTGGATACCCACGCTGCTCAGCGAAAAGCCCAGCCCGGATCGTTTGCGGTAGATCGACTGGGCATCGTCATAGAGCAGCAGCAAGGAGTTGGTCTCGGGATCGACCATGCCGGTGATCAGCTTCAGCCATTCGGGCGCGAAATCGTGGCCCTCGTCGATCAGCACCGCCCCGTACTGTGCCCTAGGGATGTCGCCCCGTTCCACCGCCTGGATCACCGTCTCCACCTGCCGCTCCCACACCGGCGCTTCGGATTCGATCAGATCGACGTGATAGGTCTTGAGCTGCTGGGCGCACCAGTCGTGGAAGTGGTAGATCTGCACCCGGGTGCCGATGCCGCGCGCCGAGATGAAGGCACGCAGCCGCGCCGCCAGGGTGACGTTGAAGCACAGCACGAGGATAGGCTTGGGCATCGCCTCGGCCAGATACAGGCAGCGGTAACCGAGGATCAGCGTCTTGCCGGAACCGGCCACGCCGTGGATCACCCGGTGTCCCTCGCCCAGACTGCGCGCGAGTTGTTCCTGCTGGATGTCCATTACCTTGACGATGTCGGGCAGCGTCTGCTCGGTGGTATCTGACGCCTCCTCGTCCTCGTCGAACAGATCCTTGATGCCATGGTCGATGCGGATCTCGGGAAACAGATGCCAGCGGATGCGGTCGATCTGCGGCAGGGTCAGGCGGCTGCCGAACTGGTAGTTGAACATGCCCCAGAGGCGTTCCTGAAAGGCCTCGGGATCGGTCCCGGCGGTCATCTCGTCCTTGTAGATCGCCAGGTGGTCGGGCAGCACCTGCTCGCGGTCAGGCTCTGGGATGGTCGCCTCCATCTGCCTGCGGGTGATGTTGGTGAACACCACCCCCCAGCCCCAGGGCGTGATCAGCCGTCCCCGGTAGGCCGGGTCCTGCTGCTGCAGTTGCGGATCACGCGCCAGCCGGTCGATCACCTGGTAGGCGCAGGCCCGTACCTGCTCCAGCGGATGCGGCTTGGTCACCAGGCCGCTGGGGGTCAGCAGGGTGACATCGGACTTGGTCATGCCTCGGATGCTGTCCAGCTTCCAGTCCTTGACCTCGAGAAACAACAGCCCCCGCGACGGATGCAGCAGGATGAAGTCCGGGTAGCGACGCTCGCGGCCCACCGGAACGTCGTACCAGACCAGGTAATCGTCCTCCAGCAATTCACGCAGGCGCTGCGCCAGCCGCCGCTCACCCGGCGTCATGCGGGCGAGCGTCTGCTGATTGAGCGGCGGGATGATCTCGGCCATCGGTTGCGGATCCTTCGAAACCGGTCTGCCTGGCTACAGGCTTCGCCTGGTTATAAACGCTGCCCGGAAAATCTCAAAGCGTTTTTGCCGGGTGCCTTTTCCACTTGCGTAGAAGGTTGGGGCGGGCCGTCCGAAACAGGCCGTAGCGTTTGCCCCCTCCCCACGCTGTGGGGAGGGTTGGGGAGAGGAAACGAAGGCGCCACTGGACGCATGAAAACCGCCTGCGTTTCGTTCAGGGCGCTCCCCACCTCCTAACCTCCCCGGCTAGCTGGGAAAGGACAGTAACGGTGCCTCTTCAAGAGGACCTGCTACGCTATAGCAACGAGGTACTGTCGATGGTCCTGGGCAGTAGCATCTCGGGGTCCAGGCGAGGATTTGCGTTCACCCCTTCTCTGGGATAGCCTCGAAGTACATATGTTTGCTCCCGATAAATGTGCAAACGTCGGGAAAACATCCAGAAGTGCATCTGAGACGCCACCAGCATGATCGGCCGGGCCGCGACATGCGCACAAGCGCCGATACCGGTGACTAACATGAAAGTAAAATACTTCTCCGACACGGATACGCTGTATATCGAGTTTCGTGACCGTGATATTGCAGAATCAACAGACCTCGACGAAAACACAACTCTCGATGTCGACGGAAGAGGCAATATATGCGCCATCACGTTTGAGCATGCCATGGAGGAGTGTCTGAAGGCTTCTGGAATACGAACGGATAAGTGACTTAAGGCACATGTTATGAATAAGGAGTTTCAGAGAGTGGGCTCAAAATCAAACTTTCAAGTAGGAAGTGATTTTGAGAATTCAGCAATGCAGTTCTTTGAGGAACAAGGATTGCGCCTTGAAAGAAACGTAAAGGTCCAGGTTGGCATAGAGGACATAAAAAAGGAGCATGCTTTTGACTTAGGTTGCCTCAAAGAAAGAGTAATTGTCGAGTGTAAATCTCACAAATGGACATCCAGCGGGAATATTCCAAGCGCAAAGATGACCGTTTGGAATGAAGCTATGTATTATTTTTTATTATCACCACGTGGATTTAGGAAAATCATGTTTGTGCTGTATGATTATAGTGAAAAACAGGGTGAAACATTAGCCCAATACTACATCCGAACGTACAGACACTTAATCCCTGGCTGTGTCGAGTTTTGGGAGTACAACGAATCAATCCTAACCGCAATCAAGTTATATCCCAAATAGCCAGGAAACGATCATTCATTCAATAGCCATTGAATCTAGGGCTCGATACGGTCTCCAGAAAAGGAAACTTCGCCCACCACGGACCTCCGCTTCCCCACGGGCTTCAACTATGGAACAGTTGCTCACAACCCCACCAGGAAAGGTCTCTTCCAAGATCACCGTGCGTCGTCTGATTCTTCTACTCCTGATCCTCCCCGCCTGGACGCTCGATGCGACCGCCAGACCCATGACCCCCGAACAGGTGCCGAAGCCGCTGCGGCCCTGGGTCGGCTGGGTGCTGCACGATCACGAGGAGCTGCAATGCCCGCTGTGGTACGACGCCGACCGGCGCCAGTGCCTGTGGCCCGGCGAGCTGGAGATCGAGGCGACGCCTTCGGGCGGGCGTTTCCGTCAGCGGCTGCGGCTGTTCAAACCGGGGCGGGTGCGGATACCCGGCGATGCCAAGACCTGGCCGGGCGAGGTGCGCAGCGGCGATACATCTCTGGCGGTGCTGGATGTCGGCGGCCTGCCCTATGTCCGGCTGCCGGCCGGTGTGCACAGCCTGACCGGGCGCCTGCCCTGGAAGAGGATGCCGCCGGCAGTCGGGATACCGCCGCAGACCGGCATCGTCCGCTATGTCCGCAACGGCGGGCCGGTGGCGCGGCCGCAGCGCAGGAACGGCAGCCTGTGGCTGCGCGCAGCCGATGCGGGCAAGGTACAGCGGACGCCGGAGGACCGGCTGTACCTCCAGGTCTTTCGCCTGGTGGCAGACGGCCAGCCGGTCGAGGTCACCACCCATATCGTCGCCGACGTCTCGGGCGGTCAGCGCGAGACCGTGCTCGGCTATCCGCTGCTCGAAGGCGCCATTCCCCTGCGCATCGACAGCCCCCTGCCCGCGCGGCTCGATCCGGACGGCGGCCTGCGGGTGCAACTGCGCCCGGGTCGCTGGGTGATCCGGGTACAGATGCGCTTTCCCGGCGACGTGCAACGCCTCGCCCCTGCGGTACCCCGGCAGTCGCCGGCATGGCCCGAACAGGAGGTCTGGGTCTATCGCGCCGCGCCGGCCGACCGGCTCACCGAGATCCACGGGGTGAAGCAGATCGACCCCAGACAGGTGCCCCTGCCCAAAGACTGGCAGCACCTGCCGGCCTATGCCGTCTCCGCCGGGGAGACCTTCACGATAACCACGATCCGGCGGGGTGACCCCAACCCCGAGCCGGACCAGTTGGTGCTGAACCGCACCCTCTGGCTGGACTTCGACGGCAACGGCTTCACGGTGCAGGACCGGATCAGCGGGCGCATGACCTCCGGCTGGCGCCTGGACATGGACCCGGCGTTCGACCTCGGCCAGGTGACCATCGATGGCCGGCCCCAGTTCATCACCCGGCTGCCCGGCGACCGGCGCAGCGGGGTCGAGGTGCGGCGCGGCAACCTGCACCTGGTCGCCGAATCGCGTCTCGAGCAGCCGCCGGGCCACATGCCGGCCACGGGCTGGGGCAGGCCTTTCCAAAAGGTCGCGGCCACCCTGCACTATCCCCCCGGTTATCGCCTGATCGCGGTGACCGGCGTGGACAACGTCCCGGCCTCCTGGCTGCAGCGCTGGACTCTCTACGATCTGCTCTGGGTGCTGATCATCACCATCGCGGTGGGTCGCCTCTGGGGCTGGCGCTGGGCACCCCTGGCGCTGGTGACGCTGGGGCTCATCTGGCACCTGGACGATGCCCCGCGGATGATCTGGTTGCTGTTGCTGGCGATCGTCGCCCTGCTGCGCATGGTGCCCGAGGGCAACCGTTTCCACCACGCCCTGCGACTGGCGCGTCTGCTCACCCTGGGCGCCCTGGTACTGATCTCGCTCGGGTTCGCGGTGCAGCAGGCGCGCGAGGCGATCTATCCCCAGCTCGAGCGTCCCGTCTCCATGGCGCCCCCTCCTCCGCCCTCGCTGCGCGACGAGGCGCGGCAGGTGCGCTCGGTCGCCAAGAGCATGGCCGGCAAGGCACTGCAATCGGCGCCCATGGTGGCCTCGGACATCGAGGCCAAACGACGCCCCAAACCGCCCCTGGAGCAGATCGACACCTCGGCGAAGATACAGACCGGGCCGGGACTGCCGGAGTGGCAGTGGCATCGCGCCGACCTGCAATGGAACGGGCCGGTCGCCGCCGATCAGCAAATCGTGCTGTATCTGATCGGGCCGGGCACGAATCGGGTCCTGAAGTTCGCCACCATCCTGCTGCTGTTCCTGTTGATCTGGCGCTTCCTGGACCTGCGGCGTGACGGTGGACGATGGAACCTGAAGGCGCAACTGCTGCTGGTCGCGCTCTGCATCGTGGCGGGTGATGTCGGGGCGACCGGCTTTCCCCCACCGCCCCTGCTCGAGCAACTGGAGCAACGCCTGACCGAGCCGCAGCATCCGCCGCCGCGCGCCGCCATTCCGCATCTGCACGCCGTATTCACGCCGAACCATTATCGTGCCGAGGTGACGGTGCAGGCAGTCGAGGGCACTGCCGTCCCCCTGCCCGTCGATACCCGCCTGGGCGTGCCGCTCGATGTGGCCGTCGATGGCGCAGCGGCCAACGACCGGCTGTTCATCGACAAGCAGGGCGTGCTGTGGGCGCTGGTACCCGAAGGCACCCATGACGTGGTGGTCGAGAGTTACCTGCCGCCCGTGGACCGGTTGCAGATTCCCCTGCCTTTGGTGCCGCACCGGGTGACCTATTCCGCCAAGGGCTGGAACCTGGATGGCGTCGATAGCGAAGGGCGCGCCGCCGGCCAGCTCAGTCTGGTACGGATCGAGGCCACCCAGGCGGTCGCGGGCGAGACTTTGCGGCCTTCGGTGCTCCCGCCGTTCGTGCGTGTCACCCGTGAGCTGGCGCTGGGCATCGAATGGGAGGTCACCACCCGCGTCACCCGGGAGAGCCCCCTGGGCACGCCCATCGCCCTCAAGATCCCCACCCTGCCGGGCGAGTCGGTCACTACCGAGGGCGTCACGGTCAAGGACGGCAAGGTCTTGGCGACCCTGAGGGCCAACCAGCGACAGTTCACCTGGCACTCGCGCCTGACGCCCGCGGCGGAGCTGACGCTGAGCGCACCCCCTACGCGCGACTGGGTGGAGACCTGGCGCATCCAGGTCGGTCCCACCTGGCATGTGACGCTGAAGGGAATACCGCCGATTCATCACCAGGACGGTGCCGGCGGCTGGGCGCCGGTCTGGCATCCCTGGGCGGGCGAGCAGGTGACCCTGAAGATATCGCGTCCGGTGGGCGTCGATGGCAACACCCTCACCATCGACCGCACCCGGTTGACCATCCAACCCGGCAAACGGGCGAGCGATGCCCGACTGGTCATCCGGCTGCGCTCCAGCCAGGGCGACCGACTGCCGGTCCGGCTGCCCGAAGGGGCGCGGCTGCAGTCGGTGCAGGTCGATGGCAGGACCCAGCCGATCCGCCAGGAAGGCCGCATGGTCAGCCTGCCGGTGCCCCCCGGCAAGCACCGCTACCAGCTCCACTGGCGCAGCGACCGGGGCATCGCCGCCGCCTGGCGGACGCCCGAGATCGACCTGGGGCGGGAGAGCGTCAACGCACGCCTGCAGGTGCAAGTGCCGGCCGACCGGTGGATTCTATGGACCGGCGGGCCGCGGCTGGGACCGGCGGTGCTGTTCTGGGGCCTGCTCGCCGCGCTCGTCGGCCTGGCGCTGGTGCTGGGCCAGTTGGGACGGGACCTGCCGCTGGGCACGCCTGGCTGGCTGCTGCTCGGCGTCGGTCTGTCGCAGACCAATGTGTATGCCCTGGCGCTGGTGGCGGCCTGGTTCTTCGCCCTGCGCTACCGCGGCACCCTGGCGCCTGCCGACAACCGGCAACGGTGGTGGCTGAATGCGCTGCAGGTGGGCCTGGTCGTCCTGATGCTGCTGGTGATCGGCGCGCTGCTCCAGGCGGTGCAGAACGGGCTGCTCGGCACCCCGCAGATGCAGATCGCCGGCAACGGCTCGCATGGCCATACGCTGCTCTGGTATCAGGACCGGGTGGACAATGCCTATGCCAGCGCGCAGATACTTTCCGCACCCCTGTGGGTGTATCGGCTGCTGATGATGGCCTGGGCCCTGTGGCTGGCCTTCTCCCTGCTACGCTGGATCCGCTGGGGATGGGACCGCTTCGCCCACAACGGCCTGTGGCAGAAGACCGAACCCTGGCGCAAGCCGCCGCGCAAGCCCGCCGCCGCACCGCAGATCGCACCGGACAGCGGCAACCAGAAACCGGGACCGGAGTCCGGCGGCTGACAAGACCTGCCGCCTTGAACTGCCCCTGGCCCGACCTATACTGAAAGTCAGGCAGCCGTACCGCCTGTGAACCGGAAGGCGGCCTCGCAACGACAGCGAGACCGGCACTGCTTCCCCGCAGGGGGAGGAGGGTGCGGTCATGGCCTGGAAGCGGGCACTGCAGGTGACGGTAGTCGTCGTGTTGTCGCTCGGACTGACCGGATGCAGCGCATTTTGCCGGCTGTTCTGCTCACCGACGGCAGCGACGACCCCGACCACAACCACGCGGCTCTCGCCGGTGATGGAAGGGTCGGCGCAGGGGCGTTATGCCTATCTGTGGCTCGCCGCAGTCAAGGACACCTGGGTGGGATGTACCGCCCCGCATTGCGCGGACGGCGATCACAACCACGGTACCGAATTCAGTCTGAACGTATCGGCACCCAGCGTCCCGCCGGGCCTGACGCGAATCTACGTCGAGTTCTATCTTCCCGAACTGCCTCCCGGCACGCGCGTGGAAGAGGCCTACATCAATCTCTACGAAGACAGCCGGCAGGAACCGGGCATGGCGTTGCGGCCGGTGATACGGGTACTGCGCGAATGGGACCCGAGGAAGATCACCTGGAGGGACCAGCCCATGGCGACCGGCT
>CAZVIG010000025.1:0-12205 GCA_964627395.1 uncultured Sedimenticola sp. | reverse complement strand
TTGGACTTGTAATCGACGACGTGGAAGCGGCCATCGTGCTCGAACACCAGGTCCACGAAACCATGCAGCAGGCCCTGCAGGCCATGGAAGTCCAGCCCATCGGCGGCGCCTGCCCAGTCCGGCAGATCGGCCAGGGCCGCCTGCAAACGGGCGGGCGTCAGGGCATGCACCCGGAAGTGGAACTCCATCTCGTCCAGGCGGCGCGCGCGCGGCAACTCTCCCAGGGCCAGGCCTACCCCGGGCAGCGGCGTGGCCAGCACCCGCTGCAGCAGCTCATCCACCGCCGCCAGGTCCAGCCCGCCCAGGCCGTGACGCAGGGCCAGGCGCTCGGCCAGCGGTCGCGCCGCCTGCGGCTCGAAGGCGGGGAAGTCGAGCTGCTCCAGCAGGCCATGGATGAAGATGCCGAAGCGCGCGCTGGCCGGCAGGGCCTGCACCGGGTCGGGTGCCGCGGGTGCCGTCTCCTCGCCGGCCTGGGCGTCGAAGTCGGGCCGGTCGCTGTCGTGGCCGCCGATCAGCCCGGAATAGCTGCTCACCCGCCAGGCGCTGTCGATGCGCCCCTCGAAGGGCCGCGCCTGCAACCCGCCGCGATCGACCGCTTGTGGCGGCGCGCCGCTCGCCTCGGGCGGATCGCAGACCGCGATCCCCTCGGGACATTCCTCGGCCAGCCGTTCCAGCGGGGCGAAGACCTTCGCCTCGTCCGGCAGGCTCTTGGGCCGGGCGATGTGCTCGCCGCTGTAGAGCAGGGCCGCCAGGGCACTGTTCTGGGCCTTGTTCACCCGACCCCAGCAGAGCACGCATAGGCGTGCGGCGCGAGTGAGCGCCACATAGAAGAGGCGCATGGACTCGGCCAGGGATTCCTCCCGCCAGGCCTGCTGGACCTCGGGCGGGGCCTCCTTGAAGCCCGCCAGCCAGAGACAGGCCCGGCCCTCGCTGTCGTGATAGAGGAAACCGGGCTTGGGGGCCTCCTTGCCCTGCCACGGGAAGGGCACATAGACCACCGGATACTCCAGGCCCTTGCTGGCGTGCATGGTGACTACCTTGACCAGGCGGGCGTCGCTCTCCAGGCGCAGGCGTTGGGCCTCGCCGCCCGCGCCCAGACGGATCTGCGCCTCCAGCCAGCGCAACAGCGGCTCGATGCCGGGATGGGCGGCGCTGGCGTGCTGGCACAGCTCGGCGAGCTGCAGCAGGTTGGTCAGGCGACGCTCGCCCTGGGGACCGGCGAGCAGGCGCGCGGCCAGATCCTCGTCGTGCAGCAGGCGCATGAAGGCCTGGATGAAGCCGCGCTCCTCCCAGATGCGCCGGTAGTCGAAGAAGCGCTCCTGCACCGCCTCCCAGGCCGCATCGTCGGCCAGCCAGGCAGCCAGTTGCGCGGCGTCGTGGCCCAGCAGCGGCCCGCCCAGGGCGCCGCGCAGCAGACGCGTGTCCTCGCAGCCGGCCAGGGCCTGCAGGAGATGCAGCAGATCGGCCGCCTCGGCGCTCTCGAACACGCTGTCGTTGCCCAGATGCACCGAGGCGACGCCGGCCCGGCGCAGCGCCGCCTGTACCTGCTCGGCCTGATCGTGGGTGTTCACCAGCAGGGCGATGTCGCCCGCCTGCAGCGGCTCATCACCCAGGGTGGCGTGGCCATCCAGCAGCCAGGCGATATGACGCGCGCAGTGGTCGGCGGCCTCGTCCCTTGCGGCATCGGCACCAATGAACCCGCCCTTGACCCCATTCTCCTCCGTCACCGCCAGGCGCCAGAACTGCAGCGGCACCGGCGCTTCGCCGTCGATCAGCAGGGGCTTTTCTTCCGCCTTGGGCGAGGGCTTCACCGGCTGATAAGCGATGCCCGGCTGGACGAAGGCGTCCTCCCGGCTGCCGAACAAGGTATTGAAGGCCGCCAGGAGACGCGAGCTGGAGCGCCAGTTGGTGTCCAGGCCGTAGCGGCTGCGGGCATCGCGGGCGGCCTTCAGATAGGTGAAGATGTCGCCGCCGCGAAAGCCGTAGATGGCCTGCTTGGGGTCGCCGATCAGGAACAGGCCGTGCGACTCGTCCGCCTCGTCCGTTTCGCCATAGACGCGCGAGAAGATGCAGTACTGCACCGCATCGGTGTCCTGGAACTCGTCGATCATGGCCACGGGATAGCGTTCCCGCAGGCGCGCCGCCAGGCCGGCACCCTGCTCCCCGTCCAGCGCCGCCGCGAGGCGATCGAGCAGATCGTCGAAGGCCAGCGCCTGGGCCTGTTCCTTGTAGTGATCGAGGTTCTCACGGATGGCGGCGCGGGCATGTCTCAAGAAGGCGATGCGGTATTGCGCCGCCCGGGCCAGTACCTGTTGGGCCTGCCGCCAGTAGGCGTCGCAGGCATCGAACAAGGGGTTGTGTGGCGGCTCCTTGCCCTTCTTTACGGTACCCGCGGCCTGCAGGGCGCCGGTCGTCAGCAGTTCGAACTTCTCCTCCAGATCTGCCTGGGGCCGTTCCGCCTCGCACAGCGCCCGGAGCTGGTTCAACGCCTTCTCGACCCCTGGCTTTCTGTAACGGTTTCGGTTGAGTGCATCGGAATTCCGGATGAGGTCTTCCGCCTCTGCACCGTGCTCGTCATACGCCTGCTTGAGCGCCGCCAAGGATTTCTCCAATGCCTGCTCTTCCCCCAGCAGCGCCGCCTCCTCCTCTTCCGGCGTGCCGGTCTGCGGCTGCGGAATCAGCGCCGTATCGTTAAGACGGGTGCGCAGACGCCTGAGCAGCTCATCCGGCCCGGGTATCGCATCCAGCACCCGGTCGCGCAGTGGCGGCGCGATCTCCGCCGACAGCCAGCGGCGCCAGAAGTCGCGCGCGGCGCGCGCCTGCAGCTCCGACTCGTCCTCCAGGAACTCTGCCTCGAAGGGCGCGCCGGTGTCGAAGGCCTGCTCGCGCAGCACCCGCTGGGCCAGGCCGTGGATGGTGGAGATGGCGGCCTGGTCCAGGCCCGCCAGGGCGGCGCGCAGGCGCACCCGGTCCGCCTCCGGGTCCGGGCGCCGGCGCAGCCACTCGGCCAGGATGGCGTCCTCCTCGGCATGGGCCGCCCAGTCGCCCTGTTCGAGGAAGCGCAGGGCGGTGGCCAGGCGCTCGCGGATACGCTCGCCCAACTCCTCTGTGGCGGCATTGGTGAAGGTGACCACCAGGATCTGCTCCACGCTCAGATCCTGCTCCAGCAGCAGGCGCAGGTAGAGGGTGGTGATGCTGTAGGTCTTGCCGGTGCCGGCGCTGGCCTCGATCAGGCGCACCCCGTGCAGGGGCAGTTTCATAGCATCGAAGGGCTGGGGCGTGCTCATTCGGCCTCCTCGAGGTGCGCCAGCAGCGGACCATAGACCGCCTCGGCCAGTTCCCTGAATCGGGGATCGGCCAGGGGATCGCGGTCACGGAAGGCCAGACGCACTGTCGGCCTGCCTCGCTCGTCATTCACCTCCTTCGGGGAGTCTTTCGCCTTGCCCTTGGCTACCGCCTCGGCCCAGGCCCAACTACTCTGGGAAAGGAAGGGCAGGGGCGTCCGTAGCCCCTCCGCATACCATCCGAGCAACCCGCCCAGGTGCTCGCGCGCCTTATCGAAGTCCAGCGGCGGCAGCGTCAGGCCCTCGTCCTCGCTCGCCAGGAAGCGGGCATCAGCCACATCGTCACGCGCCGCGCACAGGGCCAGATGCCGGATCCACAGCGCCAGCCGGTCCTGTGGCCGGGTCTTGCCCACCCGCCAGTCCAGCAGCCCCTGGCCGTCCCAGCGGCCGATCTCACCCTGCAGCCGCCAGCCGTCGATCTCGAGATCCAGGGTCAGCGGCGGGGCCAGCGACTCGCGCAGCGGCGCCACCTGTTCGGCGAAGGGCGCGACCTCCTCCAGCAGCCCCGCCAGGGCGCGCATCCCGGCCTGGCCGTGGGGCAGCAGACCGGCGGCCCGCAGGCGCGCGCCGATCCGCTCCGGATCCTGTCTGGCGAGCAGATCGTCCAGGGCCTGCTGGCGCAGTTGCCACCACTCCAGACCGGCCGGCACGAAGGGCTCCTCGTCTCGGGGTTCCTCCTCGTCGCGGGGCAGGCGCAGTTGCAGACGCTGTTCCAGGAAGGCGCCCACCGGGTCGCGCCAGAAGGCGACCAGGGTTTCCAGATCCACCACCCGCTCGCCTTCTGTCTCGGGCAGCGGCGCGGCCAGGAAAGGGCCAGGCGGCTCGGCGGCCAGGCGCCAGTCGGCGTCGAAGGGCCAGGTCGCGGGCGACTGCGGGTCCAGGGCCCGGGGGCTGAAAGGCTGCAGGGGGTGCTGCACGAACAGGTCGAGGGGTCCGGCATGACTGGCAGTCAGATAGTCCATCAGCTCGCTCACCGGCCCGGCGGGGCGGCAGGGCTGATCGCTGCGCGGATCGCGCGACTGGTAGCTGATGAGCAGGCAGTCGCCCGCGGCCAGCAGGGTCTCGAGGAACAGGTAGCGGTCGTCGCGGCGGCGGTCGCGGTCGCCGCGCTTCGGCTCCTTCGCCATCTCGTCGAACGAAAGCCGGGGCTGGGCGCGCGGGAAGTCGGCGTGGTTCATACCCAGTAAGCAGATCACGCGGAACGGCAGGGCGCGCATCGGCAGCAGGTTGCTGAAGGTCACTCCACCCTGCAGGAAGCCACGCGTGCCCTGCGGGCTGTCCAGGGCCTCCTCCAGCAGGTCCCGCAGCACCTCCGGCGCCAGTGGAGCCTCGAAGCCGGCGGTCGTGGCACGCTCGACCAGGTCGTCGAGGCGCTCGCGCAGCGCATCCAGCAACTGTCCCTCCGCCTCGTCGCCCGGCTCGAAGAAGACGTCGAGCAGGGCCTGGATGCGCCGCTGCCACTCGCCGGGCATGGCCGCCTGGGCGAGGCGCGCGCGCCACTGGCGCAGGGCGTCGACCAGCGACTGCAGGGCACCCAGCCAGGGCAGCTCGCCCCCCTCTACCTCCAGGCAGGGCAGACAGTCGTCGAGCAACGGCGGCGCGCTCTCTACCGGCAGGGTCAGCCCGAGAAACAGGCGCCGCAGGCCGAAGGCCCAGGTGTTGAGTTCGTCGTCCTCCGGCAGCCCCAGGGCGCGGCGCTGCTCGCCGTCCAGACCCCAGCGGATGGCCGCCTCGCCCACCCACTGGCGGACCCGCTCCAGGGCCTCCTCCTCCAGGCCGAAGCGGCGCTGCACCGCCGGCACCTCCAGCAGGGCTAGGATCTCGCTGGCGCCGCAGCGCGCCTGCGGCAGTTGCAGCAGCCAGCGCAGCGCCCCGGCCAGCGGCAGCTCGCCCCCGGCGGGGCGGTCGGCCAGGGTCCAGGGGATGTGGCGCTCCGGCGGCGCGGTGCCGAACACCGCCTCCACCAGCGGGGCATAGGCCGCCATGTCCGGCGCCATCACCAGGATGTCGCGCGCCTCCAGGCCGGGGAGCGCCTGGAAGCAGCGCAGCAGATTGTCGTGCAGCACCTGCACCTCGCGCCAGCGACCGTGGGTGCCGTGAACCTGGATGGACGGAAAGGCCTCGTTCGGCGGCGGGCGCGGCGCCTCGCGGCCGTCGCGCAGCGCCAGGATGTCGTCCTGCAGGCGGGCGAGCAGGCCGTCGCCGCCGGCGGCGCGGAAATGGTCGTGGGACTCGCCCTCGAGCTGCAGCAACTGGTCCAGGAACACCTGCCCCACATGACCCAACGAGGCGAGCAGCGGATTGCCCAGATCGAGGAAGGGCGCGAAGGGGTCGTCCTTCCCCGCGAAGGCGCGGGCGCGGCGCGCGCCGGCCCGTTCGCTGCGGATGTCGGCCCAGTATTCGCGGCTGGGGTTGAGATGGAACAGCACCACGTCGAAGTGCCGGGCCAGGCCATCGAGCAGGTGCAGGTACACCGGCGGCAGGGCGTTGAGGCCGAAGAAGAACAGGCGCGGCGGCAGATCGTGACCGGCCGGCGGCGGCGCCTGCATGGTCTCGGCGAGCTGGCCGAGCAGACGTGCCCGGTGACGGTCGTCGCGCGCGGTGATGGCGCGCCACAGCGCCGCCTGCCAGTGATCTTCCCTACCCCGCTCCCACTCCAGCACCATGTCGGGACGGAACACCAGGTACTGGTCGAACAGGTCGGCGATGCGTCCGGCGAGCTGGTACAGACGTAGGGGGTCCTCGCCGGCATAACGCGCCGGCTCGGCGAAGGCGGGCCGCGCCAGCAGGCCGGGCAGCTCGGCGAGGATGCGCCACAGCAGGGTGTCGCGGTCGAAGGGCGAAACCTCGACCCGCGGCAGCCAGGCACGTAGCACCCGCCAGAAGAAGGCCGCCGGCAGCGGCAGATCCAGATTGGCCGCCACCCCGCTGCGCTCGGCCAGGCCCTGCGCCAGCCAGCGTCCGGTGCCGGGATTGGGCACCACCACGCACTGCGGCTGCAGCGGGCCGCCGGGCGCGGCACGCAGCTGCTCGAACAGGACATCGGCCAGATCGGCCAGGCGGTTTCCGTGGTGCAGCTCGAGCAAGGGTTGCCTTTTCCCCGTGGTCCGTGGTGCCGTGCGAGGTACCGAAGCGGATAGAATAGCGCCTTTCCCTTATCCGACCGAGCCGCACGAGATGAAACGCAAGACCTACAAGGACCTGGTGGCCGAGATCGCACCCCAGATCAAGGAATGCTTCCCGTGGGACGTGGAAGAGCGCATGCAGAAGGGCGATGACCTGCTGTTCCTCGACGTACGCGAGGCCCACGAATACGACACCATGCACATCGAGGGCTCGCTGCATGTGCCGCGGGGGATCCTCGAGACCGCCGTGGAATGGGACCACGAGGAGACCGAGCCGGAGCTGGTGAAGGCGCGCAACCGCCAGATCGTGGTGGTGTGCCGCTCCGGCAGCCGCAGCGTCTTCGCCACCTACACCCTGATGCAGATGGGCTACAAGTACGTCACCTCGCTCAAAACCGGCCTGCGCGGCTGGAACGAATATGACCTGCCGCTGGTGGACATGGAGGGCAATGTGGTCGATCCCGAGGTGGGCGACCGCTATTTCGCCAACAAGCTGCTGGACTTCCAGCGCAAGCCGGCGGACTGGGTGGAGCCGGAGTAGGTCTTCCCCTCGGGCCAAGCCGCCATACCCCTCCCCTAACAGTCCCTCCCTCGCTTGCGGGGGAGGTTAGGAGGGGGAGTCGAGCCATACCCGGCTCGGTCAGGACCGGCGGTCGGGGCTGAAGCCCCTCCCACAAGGAGCCACCCTCGAACCGGCCTCAGCGGTACTGCCGCAGGTACCACCACTCGAAAAAGCGCTTGGCCCAGTGGAACAGCACGCTGCCGGGCAGCACGGTGCCGCCCTTTTCGGTGCGGCTGACGAACATGCCCTTGGTGCGCGAGTCCACGATGCACATCAGCTCCGCCTTGAAGGTGGCCTCGGGCGTGCGGCCGGCCAGCTCCGCGAGCAGGTTCTCGGCCGCCGCCTTGGCCTGCAGGTCGGCCATGTGGGCCTGCTTGGGGAGCCATTCGGGGCCGGGGAAGCTGCCGGAGTCGCCGGCGACATAAACCCGTTCCGCCCCCTTGGCGCGGCACTGGGCGTCGGCCTCGATCAGACCGCCGGGCGAGCGCGCCAGGGGCGTCTCGTCGAACCACTGGTTCCCGGTCATGCCCGGCATGAACAGGATCAGGTCGGCCTCGAACTCGCCCCCTTCGGTGATCACCTTGTTGGGCTCGAAGCCCTTCATCTTGTGCCCCAGATGGGTGCGGATGCCGCGCTTCTCCATCTCGCGCATCAGGCCCTGCACCGCCTTGGGCCCGAGGCGCGCGCCCGGCTTCTCCGCGGGGGTGAAGAACACCAGCTCGAAACGGTCGCGCCGACCCTGCTTACGCAGCCAGGTGTCGATGCCGAACAGGAACTCGAACACCGGCCCGCCGCGCATCGCCGAGGGCTCCTTGGGGTTGCCGGCGAAGCCGAAGGCGAGGGTCCCGCCCTCCATCTCCGCGAGGCGGTCGCGAATGGCGGTGGTGGCGGGAATGCCGCCGCAGGGGATGATGGCGTGCTCTATGCCCGGCAGCTTGCGCATGAAGCGCCCGCCGGAGGCGATGATGATGCCGTCGTTGGGCAGGTCGCCGGCGCTGGTGTGCAGGGTACGGCCGTCCTCGCTCAGGCCGGTGGCCTCGGCCTGGTGATAGGTCACGTTCTGACGCCGGAAGAAGTTGTGCAGCGGGATCACCAGGTCCTCGGGCTTGCGCAGTCCCGTGGGAATCCAGATGGTGCCGGGGTAATAGACGAACTCCGGCTTCGGCGCCACCAGGTCGATCTGCAGTTGCGGGTCGAGAGCGCGCAGCCTGCGCACCGCGGTCAATGCGCCGAAACCGGCGCCCACTACCGTGACTTTCTTCATCTTTCCGGCTCCTGGAAGAAAACGGGCATTGTACGCGCCGGCGGCACGGGTTTTCATTCGGGGCCGAGTAAGGAAATCGCTTCGCCTGCCGATAGGGGCAGGCGACACTTTGTAAGAAACGGAGAGCCGACATACCATGGAAGCCCAATCCCAAGCCGCAGGAGCCAGCCAGTTGACCGCCGATGCACCGGACTTGGTCGGTCATGTCACCGACGTCTCGGCCCACCACCTGATCGCCACCCTGCTGGAGGACTACCACGAACGCCGCGAGGGCGCCGCCGAGGACAGCGTCACCCATTCCGGGGCGCATCTGGTGATCAAGTCGCGCGGCATACAGCTACTGGTGCGGGTGGTGCGTTCCTGGCTCGAGGAGGGCCGCACCCGGCTCCAGCTCATGCCCCTGGGGGACATCGGCAGCGACGGCCACTTCACCCGCGGGGTGAGCCAGTTCCCCGCCCTGGAGGCGGAGGTGCACCGGGTGAGCGCGAACCAGCTCGCGGGCATGTTCGACGCCTTCCGCCGGTTCGGCCTGCACCTGGGACGCCACAGCCAGTTCCCCGAGCTGAAGGTCTACTTCGACCCCAACCCGCTGTTCGGCCGCCATCTGGCGATCCTCGGCCAGTCCGGCGCCGGCAAGTCCTGGACCGTGACCAGCATCCTGCAGCGCACCGTGCAGGCGATGCCGCGCGCGCACATCGTGCTGCTGGACATCCACGGCGAATACGGCTGGCGCGACGAGTCGGGAGCGCTGCACAGCGCCTTCCCCGAGCACATGGTGCGCCACGTGGACGCGCGCGAGCTGGAGATCCCCTACTGGCTGCTCACCTATGCCGAGCTGATCGACCTGCTGATCGACCGCTCCGACCCCAACGCCTCGCTGCAGATGGCCTTCCTGCGCGAGGTGCTCTACACCCTGCGCAAGAAGGCCAACCGCGACCTGGGGATCGACAGCCTGTCGGTGGACTCGCCGGTGTATTTCTCCATCAAGGAGATGTATCTGCAGTTCAAGAAGGCGAACGAGCAGCAGATGGACTTCGGCAAGACCCGCGGCCCCCTGTTCGGCGCCTTCGACGAGTTCCTGGTGCGCTTCCAGGCGATGTTCAACGACTCCCGCTACAGCTTCCTGTTCAAGCCCCGCAAGCGGGTCGAGTCGTCACAACTGGAATCGCTGCTGCGCGACTTCATCGGCCTGGGCGACCCCAAGCGCCCGATCTCGGTGATCGATCTCAGCTTCGTGCCCGCCGACGTGCGCCCCACCATCACCGCCCAGATCGCGCGCCTGGCCTTCGAGTTCAACTACTGGAATCCACGCCGCCACGAGTTCCCGCTGCTGCTGGTATGCGAGGAGGCGCACCAGTACATCCCGCGCGAGGCCGACCTGCAGCATGCCGCCACCCGCAAGGAGGTGGAGCGGATCGCCAAGGAGGGGCGCAAGTACGGAGTGGGGCTGTGCGTGGTCAGCCAGCGGCCGCTGGAGCTGTCCGAGACGGTGCTGGCGCAATGCAGCAACTTCATCTGCCTACGCATCACCAACCCGGACGACCAGGCCTATGTGCGGCGCCTGATGCCGGAGGGCGAGCAGGACCTCACCGAAACCCTCGCCTCGCTGCGCCGCGGCGAGGCGCTGGCGGTGGGCGAGGCCATCCCCCTGCCCACACGGATGCAGATCTATCGCCCCGATCCGCCGCCCTCCAGCCACGACGCCCCGGTGGACATCGCCTGGCGCGAGGGGCCGGAGGACCTGGACGTGGCCGACATCGTCAACCGCTGGTGGCGTCAGATCCGCTGAGCGGCCGCGTCAGGGAAACACCGGAATGTGCGACTCCTGGCCGCGCTCCTCGGCCTGCGGGTAGTGCGAGCGGATCAGCTCGCGGATCTCGCGCACCCGCCGCCGCGGCACGTCCACCATCAGCAGAATCTGCCCCCGCGACAGGGCGCGATGGAAACGCCGCAGCCGGCTGTTGGGGATGCTGACCGCGATCATCCCGGCGATCCAGACGCCCAGCAGGGCGCCCAGCACCGCCAGCAGCAGCACCCCGCCCAGCGCCAGGCCGCTGCCGCCGGCCGCCGCCAGGGTGCCGGCGAAGGCCCCGGTGGCGCCGCCGGCCACCAGGCCGATGCCCATGCCATGCAGCAGGTCGGAACGCTGCAGCAGGCTGGCGGCATGCAGTCCGCCCAGATCGACGTCCTCGCGCGCCAGGAAATGGATGTGCGGTTCCCCCACGCGGGCCAGCAGCAGCGCCTCCTCGAGGCGATGCGCGGTGCGCAGGTCGGGTAACAAGAAATAGAGTCGTCGTCTCATGGTTCGCTCCTCCGTGGCGTGCTTCTCCAAGCAATAGCCGCTGCGCGGCCCCAGGCCCAATAGAATCTGCTGACGGCAAAGCCACAGGGGGATGCGTCATCAATCCGATTTATGACGCATTCCGGCCGGGACGGCGGCGGGAGGGGTACAATCGACCCGACGATCGCGCCAGGAAGCCATCCATGAAGTTGCGTTCCCTCCTCCTGCTGATCGGCCTGCTGTTCAGCCTGCCGGCCTCCGCCACCGTGACGGTGCTGGTGCACGGCTTTCTGGGGAGCGACCGTTCCTGGCTGGAGAGCGGCGTGATCGAGGTGCTGAGCCGCCACGGCTACCTGCTGGCCGGGAGCTACTACCCCGCGCCCGAGGGAGTGCGACGGGTGGTGCTGGGAACGGGCGGCGACAAGCCGCTATACACCGTCAACCTGCCCTCCACCGCCCCCATCCGCCTGCAGGCCGACTGGCTGGCGGCCTACCTGGCGGACATACGCCGGCACCATCCCGGCGAGCCCATCACTCTGGTGGGCCACTCCGCGGGCGGGGTGGTGGCGCGCGCCGCCCTGGTGATCGACCGGGTGCCCGGCGTGACCCGCCTGATCACCATCGCCGCGCCGCACCTGGGCACCTGGCGCTCGCTGCAGGCGCTGGATGCCATCGACGACGATGACCTGTTCTTCATCCCCTTCGGCCGCCTCAAGCGCTGGGTGGTGAAGCACCGCCTGGGCGGCTGGCTGTACTACACCCTGAAGGCGGCACGCGGGGTGCTGTACGACCTGCGCCCGGCGGTGCCCGGCAGCTTTCTGTACTGGCTGAACCAGCTTCCCCACCCGGACATCGACTATGTGAGCATCATCCGCGCCGGCACCTTCCGCATCCCCGGCGACCGCATCGTCCCGCCCTATAGCCAGGACATGCGCCTGGTGCCGGCGATCGGCGAGCGCGCGCGCAGCTATCTCACCTACCAGGGCCACCTGCTGAGCCCGCAGGACGGCGCGGTGCTCGCCTGGCAGCTCGAGCATCCGCCGGCAGCGGAATAGGCGATGGAGATCGCGCTGCTGCTGTTCCTGGTGATCGATCCCTTCGGCAACCTGCCCTTCGTGCTGGCGGTGCTGGGACGTCTGGACGCGCGTGCCTACCGGCGCGCCATCCTGCGCGAGGTGGCGATCGCCTTCGCCATCCTGCTGCTGTTCGCGATGGCGGGCCAGGCGGTGCTGGACTACTTCCGCATCGACCCCGCCGCGCTGCAGATCTCCGGCGGCATCCTGCTGTTCCTGATCTCGCTGCAGATGATCTTCCGCTCCTCCGCCGCCCTGTTCGGCGAGCGTTACGGCAGCGACCCGCTGCTGGTGCCCATCGCCATGCCGGCGATCGCCGGGCCGGCGGCGATCACCACCCTGATCGTGCTGCGCGATCAGCAGCAGGCGGGGCTGGTCGAGATCGTGGCCGCGCTGGCGGCGGTGCTCGGCGTCACCGCCGCCATCCTGCTCGCCGGCCGCCCGCTGCAGCGCCTGCTCGGCGAGCGCGGCATCGACGCCCTGGAAAAGCTGATGGGACTGATCCTGAACCTGGTGGCGGTGAACATGGCGCTGGGCGGGCTGCGGCAGTTTCTGG
>CAZVIG010000024.1:12021-12278 GCA_964627395.1 uncultured Sedimenticola sp. | reverse complement strand
TCGCCGGCGGGCCGATGGTACTGGACAGGCAGCCCCGTGGCCCCACATTGCACCCGTTGGCGGGTGCAATGTGCAAAAGGGGACACGGCCGCTCCCCGGTGGATATACATAAGTCATTGATTTTACTGGATCATGGCTTGTGGTACAGGAATTGCTGTTGAACCGGGGACACAACCCGGGGCCGCAGCCGGGCAGGAACGGGCCCGCGGGCGGCGATGGAAACCCAACGTTTTGGAAGCTTTCAGGAGTGAAATTCC
>CAZVIG010000024.1:0-12011 GCA_964627395.1 uncultured Sedimenticola sp. | reverse complement strand
TGAAATTCCCATGACAGTCGATCGCAGAACCTTCCTCAAGGCGGGCATGGCCGCCGGCACCACCGCTCTGGCCGTGGGCGCCGGATTGCTCAGTCCCGGCCGCGTGCTCGCCGCCTGGCCCAAGAACGCCTTCATGGCCAAGAGCCTGGACGATGCCCTCAAGGCCATGAACCTCACCGGGGCCCAGGCCAGCAGCCAGGTGATGGTGGACGCCCCGGACATCGCCGAGAACGGCGCCGTGGTGTCGGTGACGGTGAAAACCGAGCTGCCGGACGTGCAGAGCATCACCGTGCTGGTGCCCAAGAACACCATGCCCCTCATCTCCAGCTACGAGTTCGGACCCCAGACCGAGGGCTTCATCACCAGCCGCATCAAGATGCGCGAGACCTCCGATGTCATCGGCGTGGTCAAGGCCGGGGGCAAGCTGCACATGGCCAAGAAGCCGGTCAAGGTCACCCTGGGCGGCTGCGGCGGCTGACCTGTTCACCGAATATCGAAGAGGACTGCACAGATGGCAAAGAAAAAGATGAAGATCCGCGCCTGGATGGACGGCGATCGCGCCAACGTCAAGGCCATCATCTTCCACCCCATGGAGACCGGCCTGCGCAAGGACAAGGCCACGGGCAAGGTCATCCCGGCCCATTACATCACCGAGGTCAAGTGCACCCACAACGGCAAGACCGTGCTCACCTGCCTGTGGGGACCGGGCGTGTCCAAGAACCCCTTCATGTCGTTCCGCTTCCGCGGCGCCAGGAAAGGCGACACCCTCAAGATCGCCTGGGTGGACAACAAGGGCCAGACCGGCGAGGGTGAGGCCACCATCAAATAGGGACGAGGGGCGAGGGGCGAGGGCCGAGGCTTGAAACTCGGCACTTGTCCCTGAAAATAAGAAACGGGCACCAAAGTGCCCGTTCCCGTTCAGGGACGGCAGCCTGGACGCGAGGAGTTCGCCAGTGTTCCTGGTTGCCGGCGGCTCGTCCCTCGTCCCTCGTCCCTCGGCCCTCGCCCCTCACCCCTGAAATAAAAGAACGGGCGCCGAGGCGCCCGTTCTCAACCACATGGCGGAAAGCCTGTTTACGGCTTCACGTACAGGTAACCCTGCTGCTGCAGGTGCGCCACGTGGGCCACGCCCGAGGGGATGATCTCCACGTTCTCGTTGATCTTGTTCTTGTCGATCTTCTTGCCGCGGATGGTGTTGGCGCAGATGGTGAACTTGACACCACGGTTGGCCAGCGACGCGATCCGGTCGGTGAAGGTGTGGCCCTTCTTGTCCTTCTTGCCGTCCACCATGGCGAAGGCGCCGGAGCTGTGGGTCACCACGATGATCTCGACATTCTTGTCGCCGAGGGCATTGAGATGGTTCTTCACGTTACGCAGGGCACCGTAGGCCTTGTTCAGGTCATTGATGTGGTACACCACCTTCTGCTTGCAGTAGCCGTTCTGGGCCTCCTGTCCGGGGGGACAGGCCGCCTGCGCGCTCACCGAGGCCAGACCCAGGGCCGCCATGCCGGCCAGCGCGGCCATACGAACCGTTGACTTCATCATTGCTCGTCTCCTCCTAAGTACCAACCACAATTGTTGTTACGCACGTCCCGCAACCGGGACGCACCCTCCTTCCAGGAGCAAGTATCATTCCACGCCGGCCGGGGCGTGTAAACGACATGATTTGTGGCGTTATTTCAACCGGTTACAGGCACGCCGCACTGTAGAAGCAAATACTGATACAGGCCAACCCGGTGCAGAATGCAGCAGTGAAGCGGCCGGCAGGATGCTAATTACACCCGCTGCTCGTCCTCGCCGTAGCGGCGCAGCTTGCGCCACAGGGTGGTCTTGTCGATGCCCAGCACCTTGGCCGCCTTGGTCTTCTTGCCGTCGAGGCAGCGCAGCACGTGGTGGATGTACTCCTGCTCCAGCTCGGTGAGCGAGAGAAAATCGCGATCGGAGAAGCTCACCGGCAGGTTGTTGGCACTGCCCTGGCCGTTGTCCCGCCCGCTCCACTTGAGAATGGGGCCGTCGCTGAGAATGACGCAGCGCTCCACCGTGTTGCGCAGCTCGCGCACGTTGCCGGGCCAGTCGGCGTCGCACAAGTTGCGCATGGAGACACTGTCGAAGCCCTGTACCTTGCGCCCGTAGCGCTGGGCAAACTCGCGCACGAACTGCTCCACCAGGGCCGGGATGTCCTCGCGCCGTTCCGACAGCGACGGGACCCGGATGTTGACCACGTTGAGCCGGTGATAGAAATCGTGCCGGAGCTGCCCGGCCTCGACCATGGCCTCGAGATCGCGGTTGGTGGCGGCGATGACGCGGATGTCCACATCGATGGGTGTGGTGCCGCCAACCCGGATGATGCGCTGGTCCTCGATGGCGCGCATGAGCTTCATCTGCATGCTGTCCGAGATGTTGCAGATCTCGTCCAGGAACAGGGTGCCGCCGCTGGCCTGCTCCATGAGCCCGTGCTTGCGTTGGGTGGCCCCGGTGAAGGCCCCCTTCTCGTGGCCGAACAGCTCGCTCTCCAGCAGGGTCTCGCTCAGGGCGCCGCAGTCGATGGCGACAAAGGGCTTGTCCCGGCGCGGGCTGTAGTCGTGCAGCGCACGCGCCACCAGCTCCTTGCCCGTGCCGGACTCGCCGGTGATGACCACGCTGCAGCTCACCTCGGCCACCTTCTCGATGGTGGCGAACAACGACTTCATGATCGGCGTGTTGCCGATCATGCCGAAACGGTTGCGCCCCTGGCGCAACTGCTTCTTGAGCAACTGGTTCTCCGTGCGCAGGCGGGCCGACTGCAGGGTCCGGTCCACCATGAGCTTGAGCTCGTCGAACTCGAACGGCTTCTTGATGAAGTCGGTGGCGCCCCGCTTCATGGCCTCCACCGCGTTCTCCACCGACGAATAGCCGGTCATCACCAGCACCGGCACCTCCTGATCGATGGCCCGGATCTCGCTCAGCAGCTCGAACCCGCTCATCCCCGGCATCCGCAGATCGGTGATGATCAGGTCCGCCCCCTCGCGCCTGAAGTCCTCCAGGCATTCGGCGGCCGACTGGTAGATGGTGCAGTCGTAGGCGGTGGTGTCGCAGTTGCGCTTCATCACGCGCCCGGTGACGGCGTCATCGTCCACGAACATGATCCGGACCGGCTTAGCCGACATTTGCTTCCTCCCAGTCTTCGTCAGATTCCTCTTCCTCCACCGGCGGCGCCAGCGGCAGCCGGATGCAGACCCGCACCCCGCCCTCGGGCCGGTTCTCCAGGGTGATCTCGCCCCCGTGCTCCTTGACGATGCCGTAGCTCACGGACAATCCCAGGCCGGTCCCGTCGCCCTCGGGCTTGGTGGTGAAGAACGGATCCAGCACCTGGGACAGGTTGGCACCGTGGATCCCGGTGCCGCGGTCCAGCACCTCCACCTCCACCTGGCCCTCCTCCCGGCGCACGCGGATCTCGATGGTGCCGCCCGCCGGCGAGGCCTGGATGGCGTTGAGCAGCACGTTCACCAGCACCTGCTGCAGGAGATTGGGGTCGCCGTGCATCTCCAGGGCTTCGGGCAGGTCCAGCGCCAGCTTCAGCCGGGCCGACTCCAGGCGGTGATGCATGAGCCCGGCGGTGTCACGAACGAGCTCCACCAGATCGAAGCGGCGGAAACAGGGTGTGGACTCCCGGGCGAAGTTGAGGATGCCCTGCACGATGCGGGCACAGCGCCTCCCCTCCTTGAGCAGGAGCTGGATGTCCGAATGGGCCTGGGGATCCCTGCCCGCCACCGCCTTCTCCACCAGCGCCCCCAGGGACATGATGTTCATGAGCGGATTGTTGATCTCGTGGCCGATGCCGGCGGCGAGCTGCCCCACCGCCGCCAGCCGCTCCGACTGGCGCACCGCCTGCTCGGCCTTGTCCCGCTCCCGGCGCGCCCGGTCCAGGGCCTCGGCCAGGTAGTTGAAGGCCCGGCCGGCCACGCCGATCTCGTCGCGCCGGCCCCGGGTATAACGCACCGAGCGGTCCCCGTCGGCGTAGCGCTTGAGGATGCCGGCCAGCTCGTGCATGGGCCGGGCCAGCCGCGCCGCCAGCCACACCGCGACGCCCAGGCTCAGGAACAGCACCAGTCCCAGCAGCCACCAAACCCAGCGCCGCATGCTGTTGATGGGCGCCAGCACGGTGTCGGCCTCGGCCCGGATGACCAGGGCCCAGCGGGCCGGCTTGTCCGGATCGGGCACGAAGTGGCGAAAGAACAGCATGTGGCCGGAGGGCTGGAAGATGGACCCGCTCGCCGTGGTCTTGAGATAGCGCCACTCCTCCGCGCTCAGCTCGGCGGACAGGCGATGCCCCGTGCCCAGCTGGTTGGCGAAGCGGCGGCTGTTGTCCGGGTGGTAGAGAAAGATCCCGTCACGGGCGGGATCGGCGTCGTTGAGCTCCACCACGTAGGGTACCCCCGGATAGCCCCCCAGCGCGGCCCGCACCCGCTTGTCCACCTGGGTGCCCCACATGTTGACCACCAGCAGGCCCAGCAGGTTGTCCACCTCGTCCCGGATCTTGACCGTGTAACGGACCATGGCGGGACAGAAGTCGGCATCCACCGTGACCTGCCCCAGCTCGTAATCGGACATGGTCACGTCGCGGGGGTTCTCCATGGCGTGGCGGAAAAAGCGCTTGTTGGACTGGTCCGCCACGAACAGCCAGGGCAGGTCCGGCTCGCGCCGCTTGGGCTCGATGATCTTGCCTTCCTTGACCTTGACCAGGGTGCGGCCGCCCGGCTCGATGAAGCGCAGGGCCTGGATGCTGGGCACCGCGTGCTGGTAGTTGAGGAAGAACTGCTCCAGGCGCTCGGCCGCACGCCGGTAGCGCTGCGGCTCCCCGTCCCGGGCCACGCGGGCAAAGTGGCGCAGGGCAGGCACCCGGGACAGGCCGCGGGCCATGGCCGCCTGGTCGTTGAGCAGCACGTCCAGCTCGCCCGCCATCTTGTCCAGGGTGACGTGCAGGCCCTTGTCCAGCCCCGCCTTCACCTCCTGCTCGGCCCGCTCTATGGTCACCCCCAGCAGCACGATGAGGGGCACGCTGGTGAGCAGCGCGAAGGCGAGGAAGAGCTTGTGGCGCAGGTGCATATCTGCAGATTGCCTAAATGGGTGCAAGCTGCAAATAGCCTACCACAGGTGGCCGGCCACACCAGTGTCTGGAGAGACTAATTCAGCATATCCGTATCTACTGAATTATTGCGAAATGCCCCACAGGTTTCAGCATGCAGCCGGCGGCACCGGTCAGAACACGGCCTCGCACAGGGCAAACAGGCTGCCGGGCCAGACGCCCAGGGCCAGAACGGCCAGGGCGTTGGCGCTGAGCATCACCCGCATGTCCGCCCCCGCCTGCAGGGGCACCGGCTCGGCGGGCTGGTCGAAGTACATGAGCTTGACCACGCGCAGGTAGTAGAAGGCGCCGATGACCGAGAACACCACCGCCGCCACCGCCAGCCACACCAGGTCCGCCCGCACCGCTTCCAGCAGCACGTACAGCTTGGCCCAGAAGCCCAGAAACGGCGGCACCCCGGCCATGGAGAACATGACCACCAGCATCATGAACGCGAACCAGGGGCTGCGCTCGTTGAGCCCCTTGAAGTCCTCCAGCCGGTCGGCCTCGAACCCGGCCCGGGCCAGCAGCAGGATCATGCCGAAGGCCCCCAGTCCCATGACGGCGTAGACCAGGACGTAGAACAGCGAGGCGGAGTAGCCGTCGGGCGTGCCGGTGAGCACGCCCAGCAGCAGGAAACCCACGTGGGAGATGGTGGAATAGGCCAGCATGCGCTTGAGGTTGGTCTGGGCGATGGCCACCACGTTGCCGATGGCCATGGACAGCACGGCCAGGATCACCAGGATGGGCCCCCAGTCGGCCTGCATGGACCCCAGGCCGTCCACCAGCAGGCGCACGAGCATGCCGAAGGCGGCGATCTTGGGCGCGGTGCCCAGGTACAGCGTCACCGAGGTGGCGGCACCGTGGTAGACATCCGGCACCCACATGTGGAACGGCACCGCCCCCAGCTTGAAGGCCACGCCGATGATGAGAAACACCAGGCCGAAGCTGGCCACGGTGCGGTCCTCCACCCCGGCGATGGCGCGGGACAGCTCCGCGATGTCCAGGGTCCCGGTCACGCCGTAGAGCATGGACATGCCGTACAGCAGCATGCCCGAGGCCAGGGCGCCGAGGACGAAGTATTTCATCGCCGACTCCGAGGCCAGCACCGAGTCGCGCTGCATGGCCACCATGGCATACAGCGACAGCGACAGCAGCTCCAGCCCCAGGTACACCGTGAGCAGGCTGTGGGCCGAGACCAGGATCATCATGCCCAGGACGCCGAACAGGCCGAGGACGAAGAACTCGCCGCGGTAGATGCCGCGGTCGCGCAGGTAGTCCCGGGAGTAGAGAAAGACGAAGAACACCACTCCGTAGATGAAGGCCTTGAGCACGTCACTCAGGGCGTCGCGCACGAAGGTGCCGGAGAAGGTCACCACCGGGTCCGGCGTGCCGCCCAGGGTCAGGAACAGGGCCCCCACCAGGGTGGCCTGGCTCAGCACGTAGGTGGCCCCGCGGCCGCGATCGGAGACGAACAGGTCCACCAGCAGCACCAGGCAGGCCATGCCCAGCACGAACATCTCCGGCAGGGCCGGGGCCATGTCCGGGATTGCAAAATTCATGTCGTCACGCCCCTGTCCATCTCACAGCTTGGTCCGGGTCATCTGCTCCAGCAACCGGGCCACACTGGCATCCATCACCTCCACCAGCGGCGCCGGATACAGGCCCAGCGCCAGCACCGCCACCGCCAGCAGGGCGAGGATCAGGAACTCCCGCGCCCCGATGTCCTTCAATGCCGCCACCTTGTCGCTGGTCACGTCACCGAACACCACCCGCTTTACCATCCACAGGGTATAGGCGGCACCCAGGATGAGGGTCAGCGCGGCGAAGAAGGCGTACCAGAAGTTGGCCCGGAACGAACCCAGGATGACCATGAACTCGCCCACGAAGCCCGAGGTGCCCGGCAGCCCCGCGTTGGCCATGGCGAACAGCACCATGAAGGCGGCGAACATGGGCATGGTGTTGACCACCCCGCCGTAGTCGGCGATCTGGCGCGAGTGCAGCCGGTCGTAGAGGACCCCCACGCAGAGGAACAGGGCGCCGGAGATGAAGCCGTGGGAAATCATCTGCACCACCGCCCCCTCGACGCCGATGGCGGCCCCGGCCAGCGCCGGCTGCCCGGCGGCCTCGTTGTACTGCACGATGTCATAGACCACGAACAGCCCCAGGGTCACGAAGCCCATGTGGGCGATGGACGAGTAGGCAATGAGCTTCTTCATGTCCTGCTGCACCAGGGCCACGAAGCCGATGTACACCACGGCCACCAGCGACAGCAGGATGACCAGCCAGTCCAGCGCGGCGCTGGCGTCCGGCGTGATGGGCAGGGAGAAGCGCAGGAAGCCGTAGCCTCCCATCTTCAGCATGATGGCCGCCAGGATCACCGAGCCCCCGGTGGGGGCCTCCACGTGGGCGTCGGGCAGCCAGGTGTGCACCGGCCACATGGGGATCTTGACCGCGAACGCCGCCAGGAATGCAAGGAAGATCAGGATTTGCGGCAGCTCGCCGATGCGGGCGGCATGGAAATCGAGGATGGAGAAACTGCCGGTCTGGAAGTACAGATAGAGCAGCGCCACCAGCATGAACACCGACCCGAGGAAGGTGTAGAGGAAGAACTTGATGGTGGCATAGACCCGGTTGGGGCCACCCCAGATGCCGATGACGATGAACATGGGGATGAGCATGGCTTCCCAGAACACGTAGAACAGGGCCGCGTCCAGGGCCGCGAACACCCCGTTCATCAGGCCCTCCATGAACAGGAAGGCCGCCATGTACTGGGCCGCGCGGTAGCGGATCACCTCCCAGCCCGCGATGATCACCAGCACGGTGCTGAAGGTGGTCAGCAGGATGAGCGGCATGGAGATGCCGTCCACCCCCAGGTGGTAATAGATGTTCCAGCCCGGGATCCACGGCCGCCGCTCCTCGAACTGCATGGCCGCGGTACCCGGATCGAACTCGGTGAACAGCGGGATGGAGACCAGGAAGGTGACGATGGCGAACAGCAGCGCCACTACCTTCGCCTCCACCGCGGACTTGTCACTGCCGCTGGCGAGCACCACCAGGCCGCCCAGGATGGGCAGCCACACGACCAGGCTCAGCAGGGGCCAATCGGCAAACATTCCGGTTCTTACCTTCTTCTCTTCGTTATTCCACCGGCCAGAACACGGCCCAGCCCACCAGTGCCACCAGCCCCACGATCATGGCGAAGGCATAGTGGTAGAGAAAGCCCGACTGGAGGTGGCGCACGACCCCTGCCAGCCAGCCCACGAGCCGCGCACTGCCATTGACGGCCAGGCCGTCGATGAGGCGCACGTCGCCGATGCGCCACAGCAGGTTGCCCAGGCCGCGGCCGCCGCCGGCGAACACCGCCTCGTTGAAATCGTCGAAGCCGTACTTGTTGACCATGAAGCGGTACAGGGCCCCGGCGCGGGCGGCGATGACCCCCGGCAGCTCCGGGCGCACCATGTACAGGTACCACGCCGTCACCACCCCTGCCGCCGCCAGCCACACCGGCGGCTGGAAGAAGGCGTGCTGCACCATGCCCCAGGGACCGTGGAACGAGGCCGCCAGCCCGCCCAGCACGTCGTGCCGGGGCAGGACGAAGATGGCGCGGCCGAAGAAGTCGCCGAACACCATGTCACCCACGTACCAGGCGCCGATGACCACCGACGGTACGGCCAGGGCGATGAGCGGCCCCGTCACCACCCAGGGGGTCTCGTGCACGTGCTCGCGGGTGTGGGCGTCCATGCGCGGCTCGCCGTGGAACACCAGGAAGTACATGCGGAAGCTGTACAGCGCCGTGACGAACACCCCGATGAGGACACAGGCATAGGCGTAGCCGGCCACGCCCAGCGAGGAGTGGCCGATGGCCTCGATGATGCTGTCCTTGGAGAAGAAACCGGAGAAGCCGGGCGCCCCGATGAGGGCCAGGGTGCCTATCAGGGAGGTGATCCAGGTGATGGGCATGTAGCGCCGCAGCCCGCCCATCCTGCGCATGTCCTGCTCGTGGTGCAGGGCGATGATCACCGACCCGGCGCCCAGGAACAGCAGGGCCTTGAAAAAGGCGTGGGTCATGAGATGGAAGATCCCCGCGGCGTAGGCCGAGGCCCCCAGGGCCGCGGTCATGTAACCCAGCTGCGACAGGGTGGAATAGGCGATCACCCGCTTGATGTCGTTCTGCACCAGGCCCAGCAGGCCCATGAAGAAGGCGGTGGTGGCGCCGATGACCATGACCACGGCCAGCGCCGTCTCCGAGTACTCGTACAGCGGCGACATCCGCGCCACCATGAAGATGCCGGCGGTGACCATGGTGGCGGCATGGATCAGGGCCGAGATGGGGGTCGGGCCCTCCATGGAGTCGGGCAGCCAGACGTGCAGCGGGATCTGTGCCGACTTGCCCATGGCGCCGATGAACAGCAGCATCGTGATCACGGTCATCAGCGACCATTGCTGGTCGCCCCAGACGTTGATCGTGGTCTGGGCGTGCTCCGGGGCGCGGGCGAAGGTCTCGGCATAGTCCAGCGTGCCCATGTACATGGCCACCGCCGCGATCCCCAGGATGAAGCCGAAGTCGCCCACCCGGTTGACCAGGAAGGCCTTGAGGTTGGCGAAGATCGCCGACTCGCGCTTGAAGTAGAAGCCGATCAGCAGATAGGAGACCAGGCCAACCGCCTCCCAGCCGAAGAACAACTGCAGGAAATTGTTGGACATCACCAGCATCAGCATCGAGAAGGTGAACAGCGCGATATAGCTGAAGAAGCGCTGATAGCCCTCCTCGTGCGCCATGTAGCCGATGGTGTAGATATGCACCATCAGCGAGACGAAGGTGACCACCGCCATCATCATCGCGGTGAGGCTGTCGATCAAAAAGCCGATCTCCATGCGCAGCCCGTCCACCACCATCCAGGTATAGACCGGCGCGTTGTAGACCGGCGCGTCCTCGAACACGAACTGATAGAGCACCCAGAACGACAGGGCACAGGAGATGGCCACGCCGATGATGGTCACCCAGTGCGCCCCGGCACGACCGATCTGGTTGCGGAACAGCCCGGCGATGATGGAGCCGGTCAGCGGCGCGAGAACGATGGCGAGCAGTATGGATTCCATGTTCACTAACCTTTCAGGGTGTCGATGTCGCCGACGTTGATGGTCTTGCGCGTGCGGAACAGCACCACCAGGATCGCCAGACCGATGGCCGCCTCGGCGGCCGCCACGGTGAGGATGAAGAACACGAAGATCTGGCCGTGCACATCCCCCAGGAAATGCGAAAAGGCGATGAAGTTGATGTTCACCGCGAGCAGCATCAGCTCGATGCACATCAGCAGCAGCAGCACGTTCTTGCGGTTGAGAAAGATGCCCGCCACGCTCACCGAGAACAGGATGGCGGCCACGATCAGGTAGTCCGACAGCGCGATCATCAGCCCTTCTCCTCCGCCTTCATCTTCACCACGCGCAGGCGGTCGCCGGCGCGCACCCGCACCTGCTGGCCCGGGTTGAGGTACTTGGTGTCCGGGCGTCGGCGAAGGGTCAGGCTGATCGCCGCGATGATGCCCACCAGCAGGATCACCGCCGCGATCTCGAAGGCGTAGATGTGCTGGGTGAACAGGGCCAGGCCCAGCTCGGCGGTGTTGTTGTAGTCGGCCGGACGCGGCTCCGGCGCGGCGTAGCGGGTCAGGCCGAAGCGCGCCGGGCCCAGCACCATCACCAGCTCCGCCACCATCAACAGCGCCACCACCAGCGCCACCGGCAGGTTGCGCACGAAGCCCGCGCGCAGCTCGGCGAGGTTGATGTCGAGCATCATCACCACGAACAGGAACAGCACCATCACCGCCCCCACGTACACCAGCACCAGGGCGATGGCCAGGAACTCGGACTCCGCCAGCATCCACAACCCGGCGCTGTTGAAGAAGGCCAACACCAGGAACAGCACCGAATGCACCGGATTGCGGCGGGTGATGACCATCAGCGCGGCGCCGATCAGGAAGACCGCGAACAGGTAGAACAGGAATTTCTCGAAGCTCATGCGATGGGGCTCCCTAACGGACCGCGGCCTGGGCCGCGCGGTCGGCGGCGATCTGCGCCTCGTACTTGTCGCCGATCGCCAGCAGCTTTTCCTTGGTCATGATCTGCTCGCCGCGCTGTTCGAAGTGGTATTCGTAGATGCGCGTCTCCACGATCGAATCCACCGGGCAGGATTCCTCGCAGAAGCCGCAGAAGATGCACTTGAACAGGTCGATGTCGTAGCGGGTGGTGCGGCGGCTGCCGTCCTCGCGCGGCTCCGCCTCGATGGTGATGGCCAGCGCCGGGCAGGTCGCCTCGCAGAGCTTGCAGGCGATGCAGCGCTCCTCGCCGTTGGGATAGCGGCGCAGGGCATGCAGGCCACGGAAGCGCGGCGACTGCGGCGTGCGCTCGTCCGGATACTGCACGGTGATCTTGCGGGCGAAGAGGTACTTGCCCGTCAGCCGCAGCCCCTTGAGCAGCTCCCACAGCAGCAGGCTCTTGAACCAGTGCTTGATGAGTTTCATGCCGTCACCGCCTCAATCGAACCAGGGCCCGAGGTTCACCATGATTGCCAGCCCCACCACCATGAGCCAGACGATGGTGATGGGAATGAACACCTTCCAGCCCAGCCGCATGATCTGGTCGTAGCGGTAACGCGGGAAGGTGGCGCGGAACCAGAGAAAGAAGAACAGGAACAACGAAGTCTTGGCCAGCAGCCAGAAGATGCTGGGCTCGCCGATCACGGGAATGGGCTCGAAGGGCGACAGCCAGCCGCCCATGAACATGGTAGCGGTAAGCGCCGCGATCAGGATCATGTTGGCGTACTCGGCCAGGAAGAACACGGCGAAGGCCATGCCGGAATATTCCACGTGGAAGCCGGCCACGATCTCGGACTCGCCCTCGGCCACGT
>CAZVIG010000023.1:0-12282 GCA_964627395.1 uncultured Sedimenticola sp. | reverse complement strand
CCGATGGCCCCGCCGGCCCCCGCCTGGGGCGCGCCGCCGGCGCAGTACCGCCCGCAACCCCGGCAGATGCCGCCGGCACCCCGGCCGCAGCAACCGGCCTCCCGACCGCCCTACTGGTACTGAGGTTCGGAGAACCTCGTCCCCCCCGCTTGGGGGGGAAGGGGCGGTAAAAAAGCCTTCTTCAAGATGCCCTGCCGCTCAGCGGCAACGTCAGGGGAGCACTGAAGTGCAGACTCAGGGCGCGGCCTCGACCAGGCGCTGGATACGCCGCACATAGGCGCGCGTCTCGGGCGGGGCGAAGGGTGCCACATGCTCCCAGCGGCGCACCTTGCGCTTTTTCTTCAGAGCCCGCTTGTAGGACTTGAGGATGCGCCCGTAGCCGGCGTTGTAGCTGGCGAAGGTGAACTTCAGGCGGTCGCCGGTGCCCAGCTCGCCCTTGCGCTTCCATTTCCGATAGAGCTGGCGGTCGTAGAAGATCCCGGCGGCGATGTTCCAGCGCGGGTCGCGGATATCCTTGATCAGGGGATTCTTCTTGCGGATCTCGCGGTAGGTGGAGGGCATGATCTGCATGATGCCCACCGCTCCCGCGGGGCTGCGGGCGCGCGGGTTGAGGCCCGATTCGGCGATCCCCTGGGCCTTGAACCAGCGCCAGTTCACATGCGGTCCGAAGTAGTGCTTGGCGTACTTGCGGAACAGGTGATCGAAATCGCGCGGCCACTGCTTGTGGTCCACGTGCCGGTCGCTGCTGCTGGCCCAGGCCAGTACCGGCAGCAGCACCAGTGCCAGGAGACGGAGCACGGGCGGCTCAGTTGAGGCCGAGTCCGATCACCAGGCCCATGGCGGTGCCGATGCCGATGAACATGCCCATGATCATCAGGCCCACCGCCTGGTTGCCGTTGGAGAGCTGCTCCGGGATGGAGAAGCTGACGATATGACTGAAGACCTTGCAGCCGAGCCACATGAACAGCAGGGTCAGGAAACCGCCCATGCAGGCATAGAGGATGTTCAGTATCAGCGGATCGAGTCCGTCGCTCATGCGTGCCTCCGGAACGAAAGGGATATGGGGAAGGGGGCCTCCTGCCGGACTTCGAGCATAGGGCCTGGGAGCGAAGGACTCAAGGCCGCGCCGGAATGGCTGCCGCAGGGAAACGGAGCTCGAAAGCGGCTCAGAACCCCCGCTCGCGGCGGATGCGCTCGTAGGCCTGCTTGATCTCGTGGGTCTTCTGCGCGGCCATCTGCATCATCTCCTCCGGCAGGCCTTTCGACACCAGCTTGTCGGGGTGATGCTGGCTGAGCAGCCGCCGGTAGGCCTTCTTCACCTCGGCATCGCTCGCGTCCGGGGACACCCCCAGGATAGTGTAGGCCTGGGCCAGGTCCGGCTCGCCGGTGTCGGGACGGGTGCGGCCCGCGCCGCCCCCCGCCTGGGCGCCGATCATGTCGCGCAGGCGCCGGTAGTCCGGTTCCGACACGCCCAGCAGGTGGCAGATGCGCAGCAGCAGCGCCTCTTCGGCGCTGTCCAGCCGGCCGTCGGCGAAAGCGGCCTGGAGCTGGATCTCCAGGAACATCTGCAGCAGGGTGGTGCGGCGGCGGCACTCCTGGCGGAACTGGCGCACCACCTCGTCGAGGGGGAAGTCGGGCTTCTTGCCCTCGTTGAACAGGCGGATGGCGGTCTTGCGCATCTGCGGCGTCAGGTCCATCTGCGCCATCACCGCCTCGGCGAGGCGGATCTCCTCCGGCGAGACCCGCCCGTCGGCCTTGGCCACCGCCCCCATCACGCTGAAGGTGGCGGTGAAGAAGGCGGTCTGCACCCGCTCGCGGTCGCCGGGGGCGAAGTCGTCGCCCAGACCGCCCTCGGGCAGACCCTGCAGCCCCTTGTCGAAGTTGTGTCCCAGGGCCACCCCCAGAACGGCCCCCAGGGGCCCGCCGAGCATGAAGCCCAGCGCGCCGCCGACCAGCTTTCCCCACCAGCTCATGCCCTGCCCTCAGCGTCTCAGGTATTCCTCGTCGCGGAAGGACCAGACCCATTCCGGGCGCAGCCCCACCAGCACCGTGATGATGGCCCCGTTGACGAAGGCCTCGGGGAACAGCATCAGGGGGATCAGTGTAACGATTCCGTCGCGCAGTGCCGACCAGGGCACGCCGGAGGCCGCCAGCAGCGCGGTCGAGACCAGGGCCGCCAGCGCCGCCACCAGGGCGCCGCAGAAGAAGGCGTCGAGAAAGACGTACACGAAGAAATGCTTGGGCAGCCAGGCCCGCACCAACCCCAGTACCAGTTGGGTGACCGAGGCGGGCAGGATCACCAGCACCCAGAGCGTGGGGACGATGGAGGGCCAGTCGTGGAAGCCCGCCGCGGCCAGCGCGATCTGGTTCGCCAGGCCGCCCAGCAGCGCCAGGGACCAGCCCCAGGCCAGGGTGAGGAAGACCACCCCGCCCAGGTGCCAGGTGACCCCGTCCTGGATGTCGGTACGCAGCATCCACAGCATCAGCAGCCCCACCACGCTGGCGAAATAGGCGTTGGAGACCTGCTCGCGCTGCAGACGCCGGAAGTCGGCCCAGCGCAACGCCAGCCAGTAGAGCGGCAGCAGGCCGATCGCCATCGCCCAGAGCGTGATCTCGCCGAAGAGTCGAGCCGACAGTTCCATGGAAATATTATCGAATACTGATATATTGAAGGTGGCAGTGTAGTCCGGTCCCGGCGGAAAGCGAAAGGGGCCCGCCCTCCGCCCGGTCCATTCAAGCACAGGGACCGGCTGCCGATACAGCAGCCACAGGCCCCAGCCCGGAGGTGACGATGATCACGCACTACGACATGGCCAGTTGCCAGCCCATCGCGGCACCGGAAGAGACCGCCCCGCAGCCCGCCACCTGCGGCGCCGACACCCTGGCATGCCCGGCGCTGCAGTGCATTGAAGTTCGTCAAGAGACCGGCCCGGCCCTGCCCGCGGACCTGGCGACGGTGGATGCGGCGGCCTTCCTGCACCGGCAGGCGCGCCACGGCCGACCCGCCTAATCGCTCGTCTGGCGCAGGCCGCTCACGTCCACCAGGATGCGGCCGTCACGCACCTGCACTGGGAGCGCCTGCAGCGACTGGTTGACGCAGGGGCCGCGCAGGCAGCGGCCATCGCCCACCCGGAACAGGGCGCCGTGGATGGCGCACTGGATGAAGCTGCCGTCGATGTCCAGGAACTGATCGGGCTGCCATTCCAGGGGCGCGCCGGTGTGGGGGCAGCGGTTGCGGTAGGCGTGCACCGCCCCCTGGCGGCGCACCACGAAGAAGGGCACGCCCTCCTGCCCGGGCAGCGCGAAGCCGCGCGAGCCCGGCTCCTCGATCGATTCCAGCTCGCCCGCGTCGAACCACTCAGCCATCGTTCAGCTCCAGCCCCTCCCGTCCGCACTGCTCGCCCGCGAGGCGGTTGGCGAAGGCCAGCGCCTCTGCCGGCGCTCGCCCTGCCGCCAGGGCGTGCAGCATGCCCGCATTGAACACGTCCCCCGCCCCCAGGGTGTCCACCACCTGCGGCGGCGTCCAGGCGGGGCGGTGATGCACCCGGCCGGCGGCGTCGCGCAGCCAGGCGCCCGCCGCACCGCGGGTGCAGGTGGCGAGGATACCGGGCGGCAGGCGTTGCAGAAAGGCGACCGGATCGGGTTCGCCGCGCGCGCGCAGATAGTCGCCGGAGAAGAACAGCAGGTCGGCCTCGCCGAACAGGGCCTCGATGCCGGGACGCGGCTTCTCCACCTCCAGCGACACCGGCAGGCCGGCCGCGCGCACCCGCTGCAGCATGGGGCCGAGCTGATCCACCGCGCGCCCCTCGAAGTGCACCCGGTCGAGGCCGGCCAGTGGCAGGGTGGCGAAATCAGCCGCGGCATATTCGGGCAGATCGCGGTGATGGACGATGGTGCGGCTCCCGCCCGCGTCCGAGAGCCACACGCAGGAGACGGGCGCCCTGCCCCCCGGCACCCGGTGCGCGTGCCGGTGATCGACGCCGAAGCGGTCGAAGGTGCGGCGGATCAGATCGCTGGCGGGATCCTCGCCCAGGTTGCCCGCCCAGGCCACGGCGTCGCCGAGCTGGGCCAGCACCACCGCGGTGTTGGCGGCATTGCCGCCGCAGCGCCAGTCCTGGGCCTGGGCACGGACCTCGGCATCCTCGGGGGGATAGCGGTCGAGACGGCTGACGATGTCCAGCGTGGCGATGCCCACGCACAGGATGCGCGCCACTTACTTCAGCAGCTTCAGCAGGCCGGTGATCAGTTCGCCGCGTCCGGCGAGGAAGGAGAGCGCCTCCAGACCGGCGAGGGTGAGACCGGCGCCCAGGGCGATGGAGATCAGACGCGACAGCCAGCTTCCGTTCCACACCGCCTCGATGTCCAGCGGCACCCGGCCGCCGCGCACCCGCTCGTCGCGCAGGTCGCTCACCTTGGCCTCCTCCAGTTCCTTCTGGAAGCGCAGGATCTCGTCCTGGAGCTGGGCGCGCGCCTTGGCCGCCTCCTCGGCGCGGAAGCCGGCCTCCTCGGCCTCCACCGCGAGGCGGTCCATCTCGCGCCGCAGCTCGTCGATGCGGGCGTTCGCATCCTCGAGGGCGTCCTCCAGGGCCTGGCGGTTCTCCTCGGCGGTCTCGATGTCGTGCTGACGCTCCGCCAGGGCGCGCTGCGCGTCGTGCAGCTCCTGGCGCATCGCCTCCAGGTCCGCGGCCTCGGAGGCGCCGCCGGCGGCCTCGCCGCGCGCCGCCTCCAGCGCCTGCTGGGTCTCCTGGAGCTGACGCCGCAGGGCGGCGATCTCCTTGCCCGACTCCTCGCGCAGCAGCTCCATCTCGCTCTGCAACGCCTGCAGCCGATCCTGGTCGCCCCCGCCCTGCACCTGGGTGATCTGCTCCACGTAGGTCTCCAGCACACCGCGCAGCTCCGCGACCTCGTTCTCGCGCGCGGCGAGCTGCTCGATCAGCGACTGGCGGTGATTCTCGAACGCCTCGGCCGCCTTGCGCGCGGCCGCCAGCTCCGACTTTAGACTATCCTCGCTGGCGCGGCGCCGATCAAGCTCCGCTTGCGCCTCCTCCAGCGCCTGCCGCAGATCCGGAGAACCCGCTTCCGCCGCGGCGTCCTCCTTGACGATGGCGAGACTGGCCTGTAGCAGCTCCACCTGCTCCTCGCGCTCGGCCAGCGCCTGGTGCGCCTGCTCCAGTTCCGCCTCCAGGGCGGCGATGCGCTCCGCCGCGCCCCCCTGGCGCTCCTCGAGCTGCCGTTCGGTCTCCGCCAGGGACTCGCGCAGCCGCGCCAGTTCCTCCTCGGCGGCATTCAGCGCCTGGCCCCGTTCCTGCAGCGCCTGCCGCGCCTGATCCAACTCGGCCTGCGCCTGCTCCGCCTTCTCCTCGGCATAGCTGGCCGACTCGATGCGCGCCTCCAGGGTGGCCAGGTGGGAGGAGAGGAGTTCCGCCTCCTCCTTCCAGCGGGCGGCCGCCTCCAGTTCCTCGCGCAGCGCCGCCTGCGCCTGCTCGCTCTCCTCGAGGCGCGCCTGGAGCGCCTCGGCGCGGGACTCCGCCGCCTCCAGCAGGGAGGCATCGACCCGCTGCTCGCGGATCTCGGCCAGTTCCGCCTGAGCCACCGTCAGGGCCTCGCGCTCGCTCTTCAGGGTGCGGTCGCGCGTCTCCAGCTCGGCGCGCAGGCGCGAGACCTCCTCCTGGGCCGCGGCCAGCACGCCGGCGTCGGCCTGGGCGGCGCGCGCCTCCGCGAGCTGGGCCTCCAGTTCCTCGATACGGGCCGTTGCAGCACTGGCCTCGGCGGCGGCGGTGCGCGCCGCCTCCTGCTCCTGCTGCAACGCCGTCTCACGCTGCTCCAGTTCCGCCTGCAGGGCGTCGCGCGCCTGTTCCGCCGCCTGCCGGGCCTGTTCCTCGGCGGCCAGGCGACCGGCCAGATCGTCGCGTGCCTGGTTCGCACTAGCCAGCTCCCCGGCCAGCGCCTCGCGCGCCGTGCGCTCCTCGGCGAGGGACTGCTTCAGTGCCTCCTCGGCGGCCTGCAGCTCGGCCTCGCGCGTCTTGGCGGCCTCCTCGCCGGCGGCCTGTTCGGCGCGCGCCTGCTCCAGCGCCTGTTGCAGGGCATCGCGTTCGCCCTCGGCCGCCTCGCGCGCCTGCTGCTGTTCCTCGAGACGGGCCTGCAGCGCCGCCTGTTCCTCGCGCAGCCGCTCCAGCTCCTGTTCCAACTGCCGCAGGCTGGCGTCACGGTCGGCCAGCTCTGCATCCAGGGCCTCGCGGCCCTGGGCGATCTGCTGGTGCGCCGCCTCCATTTCGCTCAGGCGCTCTTCGAGCCGCTGCCGTTCCGCCTGTGCCGACTCCTGTTCGGACTCCAGACGCGCTATCGTCGCCTGCGCCTGTTCCAGTTCGTCCTGGAGCTGCCGTTCACGCTCGCTGCCGCCGCGCCGCGCATCCTCCAGCGCCTGCGCCATTTCGTCGCCGCGCCGCGCCAGGGCGTCCCGCTGCTCCTGCAGGCCGGCCAGCAGGGTCTCCTTCTCGGCCAGGGCCTGGGCCCCCTCCGCCAGTCGCTGCCGGTCCTGCTCCCGTTCCGCCTCGATGGCCTGCATGCGCTCGCGAAGCTGCTGCAGCTCCTCGTCGCGTTGCGCCAGATCGGCGCGCAAGGCGCCCAGCGCCTGCTGCGCCTCGTCCGCGTCCTCGCGCACCCGGCGCAACTCGTCCGCCTCCTGGCGCAGTTGCTCCAGCTCCGCCTGCAGGCCGGTGAGTTCCTCCTTGAGGTCGCCGGTCTCGGCGGCGCGGCGCTCGCGTTCCTGGTCGCGCTCCTGCTGCAGGTCCTGGATGCGCGCCTCCAGCGATTTCACCGCATCGGCGGCGGCCTCGGCGCGTTCGCGTTCGCCGACCAGTTCCGACTCCAGATGGGCGATGCGCTTCTCCAGCCGCGCCTGCTGCGCGGCGCCGCCGTCGGCGCGCTCGGCAAGGGCGGCGCGCTCCTGCTCCAGCGCGGTGATGCGCTCGGCCAGCGCCGCGGCCTCCTCTCGCGCGCGATCGCGTTCCTGTTGCAGGGCGCGCTTTTCCTCTTCCTTGGCGCGCAGCCGGCCCTGGATGTTCTCGATGGTGCCGCGCAGGGCGCGCAGGGAGTCGTGCTTCTGCTGCTCCATCTGGCGCAGCTCGGCCTGCGCGGCATGCAGGCGGCGCCGCAGCTCCGCCGCCTGGGTCTCCAGCGCCTGCAGGCGTTCGTCCGGGGGCGCGGCGGGTCCTTCGTCCGGCGTCTCCGCCTCCGCCGCCGGCAGGGGCTGGACCGGCGCCTCCTCCCGCAGGGCGTTGAGGCCGCCCTCGAGGATGGAGACGTCGAAGCCCTGTTCGGTCATCAGGAAGGCGGCCACCGCGGCGCGCCCGCCGCTGTTGCTGTAGAGGACGTAGTGGCGTTCCGGGTCCAGGCTCTCGAGCTGGTAGCGCAGGGTCTCGATGGGCAGATTGATGCTGCCGGGCAGGTGATCGCGTTCGTGGTCCTCGGGGGCGCGCAGGTCCACCCAGACCGCGCCCTGTTCCACCCGCCGCTCCGCCTCGGCGAATTCGACATGGCTGGTGAGGGGGCTCTGCACCAGCTCCAGGAAGTGTTCCTTGGAGAGCCGCAGCACCTGGCCGTCGCTGAGCATGGTGACCGAGGAGTTGCGCGGCGAGTCGGAGAGCAGCGCCTCCTCGCCGAAGGCGTCGCCGGGCCCCAGGCGCGCCAGCTCCACCAGGCGGCCGCCGTGCTCCTTGCGCTGCACCACCGCCTGGCCCTGGATGAGCATGTAGAAGTAGTCGCCCGCATCGCCCTGGCGGATGATGCGGTCGCCCTCCAGCACCTCCACCTGCTCGACGCTCATCATGATGCGCTGGATGTTGGCCGCCGGCAGTTGCTGCAGGACGCGCGACTGCAGCAGCAGGCTCATCCAGTCGCCGGCGTCGGCCTCCTCCAGCTCGTCCACCTGGTAGTCGGTGCGTTCGGCGCGCGACAGCAGTTCGCTCACCCGGCGGCTGTCCAGCCGTGCCACCCGCACCCGGGTGGCGGCGCGCGCGCCCATCTGGCGCGGCAGCATGTGCGCCACCGGGAAGCGCGCCTGCTCGCTGCCCGCCTGCAGGGCGTCCACCGTCTTGCCGTTCTTGAGCAGCGACAGCTTGCCCTCGAGCAGGTAGTAGCTGATGTAGTCGGTATCGCCCTCGCGGAACAGGATGGTGCCCTTGTTGAGGGTCTGCACCACCAGGTCGTCCAGCAGCTCGCCGAACAGCTCGTCGCTCAGGGTGTGCAGCGGCACCAGGGTGCGCAGCTGCTCGATGTCGCGGGCGCTGCACTTCTCTGCCTTGAGCGGATTGACGGATGCCATGTAGCGGATACTCTCGGGGGTTGCGGGTTCACGGGGACCTATCGGCCGCCAGCAGCGCCTTCTTTAGGGATTCGGTCACAGGTTCGGGACCCAGCCACACCGACAGCAGCGCGGTGGCGAAGTCGTCGCCCGGGATCAGCCCCTTCTCCTCGCCGCGGATGGTGACCCGCACCCCGCGCCCCGGCAGGTGGTCCAGCCATACCTCGTCGCCCTCGCGCAGCGTGGGGAACAGGGCGATGAAGTCCTGCAGGCGGTCGGCGAGGCGGCGGTAGGTCTGCGCGTCCAGATTGGCACGAAAGCCTTCCTCCCAGGCGGCGGCCAGCTTTTCCTTCGACACCTCGTCGTAGAGAAAGTGCATCGTCATGCGCCAGGGCGGGGCGGCGCCCAGGATCGCCGCCGCGTCGTGCTGCGGCTGCGGCAGATAGAGGGCGGCGACATAGATGCGGAAGAAGAACTTGCGTCGCACGCCGGCGCCGTTGAGGCGCAGCGGCATCTCCAGCCCGGACACCTGGACCGTGGCCGGCAGCCGCACGCCGGCGACCTCCGGATCATCGGCATGGACCTGGGCCATCAGCAGGCCGAGCATCGCTGCCAGCAGGTAGCGCATCATCTCCTTCGCCTCCCTATGCTCCCTTGGGCAATGGTAACGCCGTAGGCGCCGCCTGCCCTTTTCGATACGGGTTTCGATTGTTGGGCAAGAGCGACACACTAGCCCGGCAGGACGCGCCTTTTTGCGACCCTTTCGGCAAAAAAGCGCGGAGGACTTGTTCTAAGGCCTTTTCTTCTATGCTATGTTTCGATCGCTTTTCCACCAAGACACCAGGAGTCCACCATGGCAGTCAAGAAAAAGGTAGCCAAGAAAAAGGCGACCAAGAAGGCAGCCGCCGCCGCGCCTGCCAAGAAGATCAAGGCCATCGCCAACAAGATGACCAAGACCCAGATCCTCAACCACATCGCGGAGGCCACCGGCCTGAGCAAGAAGCAGGTGGGCGAGGTGTTCAGCGAGCTGGGGGATCTGATCACCGCACACATGAAGCGTCGCGGTTCCGGCGAGTTCACCATTCCCGACACCGGCGTCAAGATCCGCCGCGTGAAGAAGCCGGCGCGCAAGGCGCGCATGGGCCGCAACCCGGCCACCGGCGAGCCGATGAAGATCCCGGCCAAGCCGGCCTCCACCACGGTGCGGGTCACCGCGCTGAAGGCGCTCAAGGAAACCATCAAGTCCTGAGCCAGCCCCCCGGAAAGACGCCGCATCCGCGGCGTCTTTCGTTTCCGCCGCCTCAACGCCTGCCGGCCGGCTGGCGCAGCAGCAGACGCCCGTCGCGCTGCACCAGCTCCAGGCGCCGCAGAAAGCTCATCCCCAGCAGCACCGGATCGTCGGGCGCCATGCTCGGCATCGCCACCGCGCTCACGTCGCGCAGGCGGATGGGTCCGAGCTGCACCTCGCGCAGCCGGGTGCGCCACACCGGCACGCTGCCGTTGGCGGTCTGGCTATAGCCGCCGGGCCGCAGCTCCAGGCCCCAGCGGCGCGCCAGCGCCTCCGGAATGGCCACGGTGGTGGCGCCGGTATCCAGCAGGAAGGTGACCGGATGGCCGTCGATGAAGCCGTCGGCCACATAGTGGCCCTGGGCGTTGCGCAGCAGCACCACGCTGCGTTCCGCGCCCGCGACCGCCTCGGTGGGCAGGTCGCGGTTGGGATTGAAGCGACGGTCCAGAAACTGCTGGAACAGATAGGCGGCGAACGCCAGCCCCGCCACCCAGGCGAGGATCACCATCAGGCGTGCCGTACCGTCGATGTTGTCTTTCGGGCCCTTGGGGTCCATCTTCCTCTCCATCGTCATCCCGCCGGTGCACGCCCATGAGCCCACCCGACGCCACCCTCGTCTATGTCCACGATCCCATGTGCAGTTGGTGCTGGGGCTTCGCCCCCACCCTGGCGCGCCTGCAGGAACGCCTGCCGCCCGGGATCGGCTTCCGCCGTCTGCTGGGCGGCCTGGCCCCGGACAGCGACCAGCCGATGTCCGAGGCGCTGCAGGCGCAGCTCCAGGCCACCTGGCGGCGCATCGCCGAACGCATCCCCGGCACCCGCTTCAACCATGAGTTCTGGACCCGCTGCCGGCCGCGCCGTTCCACCTGGCCCGCCTGTCGCGCGGTGATCGCGGCCCGCGGCCTGGATCCCGCCTGCGAGGCGCCCATGATCCGCGCCATCCAGGAAGCCTATTATCTGCAGGCGCGCAATCCCTCGGAGGATGCGGTGCTGGTGGCGCTGGCGCGCGAGCTGGGGCTGCCGGCGGACGCGTTCGCGCAGCGCCTGAACGCCCCACAGACGCAGCAGGCGCTGGACGCCGAGATCGCCGAGACGCAGCACCTGGGGGTGACGGGCTTTCCGTCGCTGATCCTGGAGACCGGGCCCGCCAGCCGCTGGCCGATCGCGGTGGACTATACCGACCCCGAGGCCATGCTCCGCACCATCGCCGAAATTCGCGCGGCAACATAAGCCTATCAGCGACTGCTGTTGGTGTTTCGCGCCGTTGCTGGTGCAAGATGGCGCTACCGATCGTCGCACCACGACGCGATCGCAGACAACCACCATTCACGAGGAGCACCCCATGAGAACAGGACCCCTGTCCGCGCTGGCCCTGCTGGCGTTCGCCGCCGGCGTCGGCCATGCCCAGCCGCTACCCGCCTCCGCCCCGGCGGCGCCGCCGGTGAGCGCCCCGGTTGCCGCGACACCCGCGCCGGCCGCGCCTGTTGCCGCCAAGCCGGCCCCCCGTCCGGCCACCACCCCCGACCCGGTGCCGGTGCTGCGCAAGGCGGTCAACGAGCTGATCGCCTTCCTCAGCCAGCAGCCGCCCCCGCCGCCGCGCGCGATCGCCGAATACCTGGACACCCGGATCGCGCCGATGTTCGACTTCGGGGTGATGGCGAAGCGCGCCGCGGGACGTTTCTACCGCACCCTGAGCCCGCGCCAGCGCGCCGCCATGACCGAGGAGATGAAACGCATCTTCCTCACCGGCCTGATCGAGGGGCTGATGGCCTACGACGGCCAGAAGGTGCGCTTCCAGCCGCCGCGCATCTCGCCCGACGGCAAGGAGGCGATGGTGACCATGCACATCCTCAATCCCGGCAGCCTGCCCGGGCGGGTGGACTTCCGCGTGGAGGCGCGCGGGCCGGAATGGCGCATCGTGGACATCGTGGCCAACGGCAGCAGCGCGGTGATCTACTACCGCCGCATGCTGGCCCGCGAGCTGGTGCGCCGCGCCTACGAGCAGGCGGCACGTCACCGTCCCGCCGCGCCGCCGCGCCAGCCCGGCATGCGCCCGCCGATGCCGCCCCCCGCCCCGCCCTATCCGCAGGGCATGCCGCGCCGCTGGTGAGCGCCGCCCGGCGGCCCGCCGCCTCTCAGGTGGTGAGCCGCCGGTAGATGTCGGAGACCTTGAGCGGCAACTGGGCGATGTCGTCCAGCACCGTGTAGTTGGCCGCGCCGTACATATGGGGCAGGTAGTCCTGCCCCTCGCGGTCGATGGTGATGCAATAGGCGTGGACCCCGTCGCGGCGCGCCTCGAACAGCGCCTGGCGGGTATCCTCGATGGCGTATTCGCCGCGGTATTCCAGATCGTAGTCGTCCGGCTTGCCGTCGGAGAGGGTCACCAGCAGCTTGGTGCGCGCCTCCACATCGCGCAGCTTGCCCACCAGATGGCGGATCGGCGCCCCCATGCGGGTGTAGTCCTTGGGCTCGATATGGCACACCCGCCCGATCACCGTCTCGTTCCAGGGCTCGTCGAAGTCCTTAAGCCGGTACAGGTCACAGCGCTTGCGGGTCCAGCCGGAGAAGCCGTAGATGGCGTAGCGGTCGCCCAGGGTCTCGAGGGACTCGGCGAGCAGGATCAGGGCCTCGCGCTCCGCCTCGTTGATCCAGCCGCGGGTGGAGCCGGACATGTCCACCATGAACATCACCG
>CAZVIG010000022.1:10556-12565 GCA_964627395.1 uncultured Sedimenticola sp. | reverse complement strand
CAGGGCCGCGGGCGCCAGGCACTCGGTGACATACAGCAGTTCGAGGAACAGGGTCCCGGTGCGGTAGTCGGGATGACTGCACACGGTCACCGCCGCGGTGCCCAGCTCGGCGCTGCTGAGCAGCTCCATGGCGCCGCGCACCATGGGATGCTCCCAGGTCATGAACTCCCGGTCTTCGTGGGTCAGCGCGTCGGCGCGCGTCCAGGTGACGGTGGCGCCCCCGGACGGCAGGCCGGGAAAGTGCTCGTGGCGCATGTGGGCGCCGGGGCGCACCACCTCGGACTCGCCCCGCCCCTGGGCGTGGTTCACCCCCCAGGCGTCCCAGAAGGCGTGCATGTAGTCCACAAGCTCCTTCGACCGGTCCTGTTCGCGGATCTGCCGCACCAGCTCGCGTGATACCTCGGGACGGTGCGAATGCAGCTCCAGCAGGCGGTCGCGGCCCGCCTCCAGCTCGCGGTTCAGCGCCTCGGTGCGCGCTCGCGCCCGGGCCACCAGCTCGTCCATCCCCTCGGGCTCGCCCAGTGCGGCGCGCAGCGCCCCGCCCAGTTCCGCATACACCGCGCCCGCCGCGGGACAGGTGGCCTCAAAGGCGTTCAATCCCTCCTGGTACCAGCGCCAGAGCGCCTGCGAGGCGCCGCCCTCCAGCCAGGGGACATGGATCTGGATGGTGTGACGCTGGCCGATGCGGTCGAGACGGCCGATGCGCTGCTCCAGCAGGTCCGGCTCCAGCGGCAGATCGAACAACACCAGGTGATGGGCGAACTGGAAGTTGCGCCCCTCGGAGCCGATCTCGGAGCAGATCAGCGCCTGGGCGCCCTCCTCCGGATCGGCGAAATAGACCGCGGCGCGATCGCGCTCCACGATCTCCATGCCCTCGTGGAAGACTGCCAGGTGCATCCCCTCCTTCTCGAACAGCCAGTCACGCAGGGCGGTGACCGTCTTCGCGTGGGCGCAGATCACCAGCACCTTCTCGGGCGCCAGCTCGCGCAGCCGGTCGCGCAGCCAGTTCACCCGCGGGTCGATGCGCGGCCACTTGCGCGGATAGTGGGTCTCCGGCGTGATATCGGCGCACACCTTGCGGTAGTCGGCGGGCAGCGGCAGGGGATAGCCCTGCACGGCGCGCCCCGGGAAGCCCTGGATCGCCTGCCGGGTGTTGCGGAACAACACCCGGCCGGTGCCGTGACGATCCAGCAGGCGGCGGATGATCGCCTCGCGGTCGTCGAAGTCCACCTCGCCCAGCAGCTCCCGCAGCAGGGCGCGATCCGCCTCGTGCAGTTCACCGCCATCCAGCAGCCGCGCCACCAGTTGGGCGACCGGCTGGTAGTGGCGCTCCTCCTCGAGGAAGGCCTGGTAGTCGTGGAAGCGTTGCGGGTCGAGCAGACGGAGGCGCGCGAAATGCCCGGCACGGCCGAGCTGCTCCGGGGTGGCGGTGAGCAACAGCACGCCGGGGGTGTTGCCCGCCAGGGCCTCGACCAATTCGTATTCCAGGCTGGCGCCCTCCGGACTCCATTCCAGGTGGTGCGCCTCGTCCACCACCAGCAGGTCCCAGTCGCCCGCCAGGGCGGCTCGCGCCACCGCCGGGGAGCCGGCCAGGAACTCCAGACTGCACAGCACCCGCTGCTCGCCCAGAAAGGGGTTCTCCTCGTCGCTGGCGGCGAAGCGGTCGTCGTCGAAGATGGAGAAGCGCAGGTTGAAGCGGCGCAGCATCTCCACCAGCCACTGGTAGAGCAACGCCTCCGGCACCACGATCAGCACCCGGCGCACCCGCTCGGAGAGCAGCAGGCGGTGCATGATCAGCCCCGCCTCGATGGTCTTGCCCAGCCCCACCTCGTCGGCCAGCAGCACCCGTGGCGCCTGGCGCGAGGCCACCTCGTGGGCGATGTAGAGCTGATGCGGGATCAGGTCCACCCGCGGACCCACCAGGCCGAACACCGGGGAGCGCCAGTTGTCGGCATTGCGCAGCCAGGTGCGATAGCGCAGGCCGAACCAGGTGTCGGGGTCGATGCGCC
>CAZVIG010000022.1:0-10546 GCA_964627395.1 uncultured Sedimenticola sp. | reverse complement strand
CAGTTCCACCACCTGTCCGTCGGGGGTCCGGCAGCGGTAGCGGATCAGGCCGTCTCGTTCCTCGACCTCCAGCACCTCCAGGCGGTTGCCGGCCGCATCTTCGATCTCCTCGCCGACATCGAAACGCACCCGCGCCAGGGGCGCCCCCTGCTGCGCGTAGGTACGCTCCTCGCCGGTGGCGGGAAAGCGCAGCCTCACCCGGCGTCCTTCCACTTCCACCACGCTGCCCAACCCCAGGTCCGGCTCCGCCTCGCTCATCCAGCGCTGCCCGATCACGAACATGGCCGGTCCTCCCCTCCGAAAAAGGCGCGCATTGTAGCCCGGTTTGCCTGACGGCGGGCCCTTGCCCATAATGCGCGCCCCGCCCGCCATCAGGTCAGCGCCATGTGGTTTCGCAATCTCTCCCTCTACCGCCTCGAGGCCCCCGTCGAAGACGATCCCGAACGGTTGCAGCAGCGCCTTGCCGAGCAGGCCTTCCGACCCTGCAGCGGCCTGGACACCCACCGCGTCGGCTGGGTGCCTCCCCTGGGGCGCCACTCCGAGCTGCTGCTGCACCCCGCCAACGGCCGTTTCATGCTGTGCCTGCGGCGCGAGGAGCGCATCCTGCCCCCCGCGGTGGTGCGCGAGGCCCTGGAAGAAAAAGTCGAGGCCATCGAGGACGCCGAGGCGCGTCCGGTGGGACGCAAGGAGCGCAGCCGTTTGCGCGACGAGATCGTGGTGGACCTGCTGCCGCGCGCCTTCACCCGCTCGCGCCATACCTTCGCCTATGTCGATCCCGGCGCCGGCTGGATCGTGATCGACACCGCCGGCGCGAAGCGCGCCGAGGAGCTGCTGGACCTGCTGCGCGCCAGCCTCGACTCGCTGCGGGTGCGCCCCCTGCAGGTGTCCCACTCTCCCGCCCTGCTGATGACCCGCTGGCTGGAGTCCGGGCTGCCGGCCGGCTTCGAGGCCGGGGACGAGTGCGAGCTGCGCGAGCCGGTGGAGAACGGCGCGGTGATCCGCGGGCGCAAGCTGGACCTGGCCTCGGAGGAGGTCCGCTCCCACCTGGAAGCGGGCAAGCAGGTGACCCGCCTGGGGGTGGAATGGGAGGAGCGGCTGCGCTGCGTGCTGGGCGACGACCTGGTGGTGCGCCGGCTGCGCTTCACCGATCTGGTGATGGAGGAGGCGGCCGACACCGCCGCCGACGATGCGGCCGCGCGCTTCGATGCCGACTTCACCCTGATGGCGGGCGAGCTGGCGCGCTTCATCCCGGCCATGGTGGAGGCCTTCGGCGGGCTGGACGACGACCGAGGCCGATCCTGATGCAGATCAAGATACCGACAGCGATTCGGTCGTAAGCTGCGCCTTTCTCAAACCCTCCGGCGACGGACTGCCGGGCAGGCAGTACAGCCGGAGGCAACGATGGGCATCGAACTCTACAACGACGGCGACCATATCTGTGTCGCATTCCGTGACCTGGTGGCGGACGAGGCGGTACAGGCCAACCAGTTCCTGATCTTCGACTCCGACCACGCCGCCCTGCTGGACCCCGGCGGCGAGCTGACCTACAGCGACCTCTACCTGGGGATCGCCCGCTACATGAACGTCAAGGAGCTGGACTACGTCATCGCCTCCCACCAGGATCCCGACATCGTCGCCTCGCTCAACAAGTGGCTGGTGGGCACCCGCGCCAAGATGGTGGTGCCGGCCCTGTGGGAACGCTTCATCCCCCATTTCACGCGCCCCGGCAAGCTGCAGGGGCGGGTGATCACCATCCCCGACCGCGGCAGCAACCTGCAGCTCGGCGACATCCAGCTCAAGGCCCTGCCGGCGCACTTTCTGCACGCCGAGGGCAACTTTCATTTCTACGACCCCAAGGCGAGGATCCTGTTCTCGGGCGACGTGGGCGCAAACCTCTGCCCGCGCGAGGAGCTGGATCGCCCCGCGAAGCGGCTCAAAGAAGTGCTGCCCTACATGGAGGCCTTCCACCGGCGCTACATGAACGCCAACAAGGTGTGCCGCTACTGGGCGCGGATGGTGTCGCAGCTCGACATCCGCCTGATGGTGCCGCAGCACGGGCGCGCCCTGAGCGGCAAGGCGATCGGCGAGTTCATCGCCTGGATGGCCGACCTGGAATGCGGCATCGACCTGATGACCCAGGGCGACTACCAGGTACCCTGAGCACGGCTGCGTGGCCGCCCCGCCCTGTGGCATGCTGCGCCCATGAACGTCTTCGTCCTCAACAGCGGGCGCTGCGGCTCCACCACCTGGATCCGCGCCTGCGCCCACATCCGCAACTACAGCGCCGGCCACGAGAGCCGCGCCCACCTGATCGGACCGGCGCGCCTCGCCTACCCGCCCGATCACATCGAGGCGGACAACCGCCTGAGCTGGCTGCTGGGGCGCCTCGACCGGGCCTACGGCGACCGGGCCTTCTATGTCCACCTGCGGCGTGAGCGCGAGGCCTGCGCCCGCAGCTTCGCACGGCGGCGCGACTTCGGCATCCTGCGCGCCTATGCCGAGGGCATCCTGCTCGGCGCCCCGCCGGACCTGGACCCTCTGGCCCTGGCCCACGACTACCTGGAGACGGTGGAGCAGAACATCCGCGCCTTCCTGCGCGACAAGCACCAGGTGATGGAGGCGCGCCTGGAGCACCTCGAGAGCGACTTCCTGCGCTTTTGGGAGGCGATCGGCGCCGAGGGCGACCGCGAGGCGGCGCTCGCCGAACTGCGGGTTCGGCACAATGCCTCGCCTTCTTAGGCGCAGCGGTCCGGGTCGCCCTCGCGGCGGAGACTTCGGCTCCGATATCGGAGGTGGATCGACCAGATGTCGCGGCTGAAGCCGCTCCCACAGGGACGGCGGAAATGCCTCGCTGTGGGAGGGCCTTCAGGGCCGATGGTCGTTTCGATCGCGGCTGAAGCCGATGCCACAGAGACCACGGAAATACCTCGCTGTGGGAGGGCCTTCAGGGCCGACAGGCGTTTCGGTCGCGGCTGAAGCCGATGCCACAGAGACCACGGAAATACCTCGCTGTGGGAGGGCCTTCAGGCCCGAATGCCATCTCGGTCGCGGCTGAAGCCGCTCCCACAGGGACCGTGGAAATGCTCCGCTGTGGGAGGGCCTTCAGGCCCGACTGCCATTTTGGTCGCGGCTGAAGCCGCTCCTACATGGACGGCGGAAATGCCTCGCTGTGGGAGGGGCCTTCAGGCCTGACAGGCGTTTCGGTCGGGGCTGAGGCCGCTCCCACAGCATTCGACGGTGAGTTTCGCAAAGCTCGGCCCACCCTACGACCTAGTCATGCCCCGGCCATTCCATACGCACGCAGCCGCGGGCCAGGGGCAAGGTCTCGCAACGCATCCGGGGCCAGCGCCGGCACCAGCGCGCCACCAGAGTCTGTTCGTCCTCGCGCGCCGCGTCGTCGAGCAGGATGCAGCAGCCCGGGGCGAGCCGGTCCGCCAGCAGGGGCAGCGCCGGATAGCGCGAGAGCGGCTGCAGGAAGCCGGGCGGGCCGTCGATCACCAGCAGGTCCACCGGCGGGATGGTCAGCCCCTGCAGGTCGTACCACTGCCAGATCCCCTCCGGCAGGGGCGTCTCCACCAGGGGCGCATGTACCACCCGGGCGTATGCCTGCAGCCCGTATGCGGCCAGCGCGGCGCGCGTCGCGTCGGCATACTCGGCACCGTTCTCCAGACTGAGCACCCGGCCGCGCCCGGCCAGCTCGCAGGCGCGCGCCAGCACCAGGGTGCTGAGGCCGCTGCTGCATTCCAGGATCTGCGCCGGGGCGGCGTCGCGCACCCGGTCGGCCAGCAACTCTAGAAAGTCCGCCTCTGCCGACCACTGAGGCGTGTAGGGCAGCCCGCGGTCCAGGCCCAGGCGCCGGCACAGGGGACGGTAGCTGTCGGGGAAGTCGCGGGTCAGCACTGCGCGATCTCCCGCAGCACATGCCCGGCGGCGGCCAGGCCGAAGGCCGCGGTCACCGGCATGCAGGCGCCGAAGCCAGCGCAGTTGAGCGAGCCGTCGGCGCGGCACGCGTCGCTGCCGCGCACCGGCTCGTCCGACCACACCGCCGGCACCCCGAAGCTGCGCCGGGGGTTGGTCGGAAAGCCCGCCGACTGGCGCAGGATGCGCCGGGTGCGCGCCAGCAGGGCGTCCTGCTCGGTGCGTCGCAGGTCGGAGACGCGCACCCGGGTGGGATCGAGCTGGCCGCCGGCCGCCCCCACGGTGAGAATGCGCTGCCGCCGGCGTCGGCACCAGGCGATCATCGCCGCCTTCACCCGCGCATTGTCGATGCAATCGATCACCCAGTCGTGGCCGCAGCCGAGCAGCGCCTCCAGGTTGTCCGGCGCCACGAAGTCGTCCACCAGGGTCAGCTCGCAGGCGGGGTTGATCTGCGCCACCCGTTCCGCCAGCACCTCGATCTTGGCGCGCCCCAGGGTGGACTCCAGTGCCGGTAACTGGCGGTTGATGTTGGACTCGGCCACATGGTCCATGTCGATCAGGGTCAGCCGCCCCACCCCGCTGCGCGCCAGGGCCTCCACGGTCCAGGAGCCCACTCCGCCGACGCCCACCACCGCCAGGTGCGCAGCGGCGATGGCGCGGGCGCCCTCGGCGCCATAGAGACGGGCGATGCCGGAGAAACGACGGTCGGACATGCTGGAGGCCGGGTAAGGAAAACGGCGGGAATGATACACTCGCGCCCCGAAACCTGCCCCACGAGCCGCGATGCTGGAGATCGATCCCAAGCTGCCCGAAACCGACGACCTGCTGGCGCTGTTCCTCGACGACACGCCGCTGCTGGACGTGCGCGCCCCGGTGGAGTTCGCAGAAGGCGCCTTCCCTACCGCGGTGAACCGTCCCCTGATCGACGACGAGGAACGCCACCAGGTGGGCAAGACCTACAAGGATCTGGGCCAGGAGGCGGCCATCGAGCTGGGGCTGAAGCTGGTCTCCGGCGAGAAGCGCGCGCGCCGCATCGCCGCCTGGAAGGGCTTCGCCGAACGCCATCCCGACGGGGTGCTCTACTGCTTCCGCGGCGGCCTGCGCTCGCGCACCACCCAGCAGTGGCTGCACGAGGCAGGGATCGAGATGCCGCGGGTGCGCGGCGGCTACAAGGCGATGCGCCGCTTCCTCATCGACCAGCTCGAGGCCAATGCCCGGGTGATGCGGCCGGTGGTGATCGGGGGCCGCACCGGGGTGGGCAAGACCCGCTTCCTGAAGCAGCGCCATCCCCATCTGGACCTGGAAGGGCTGGCCTGGCACCGTGGCTCTGCCTTCGGCCGCCACGCCACGCCCCAGCCGCCCCAGATCGGCTTCGAGAACGCGCTCTCCATCGCCCTGCTCAAGCTGGTGCATGGCGGCAACCCTCACTTCGTGGCGGAGGACGAGAGCCGCAACATCGGCGCGCGCCACATTCCCATGGCCTTCTTCGAACACTTCAGCCGGGCGCCGCTGGTGGTGCTGGAGGCGACGCTGGAGGAACGCATCGAGGTCACCCTGCAGGAATACGTCCACGACGCCCTGGCGGAGTACCGCGAGCTGCATGGCGAGGCGCGGGGCTTCGATCTCTGGGCCGAGTATCTGCGCGACAGCCTGGACCGCATCCGACGCCGCCTGGGCGGGGCCAACCACCAGCGCATCCGCGCCCTGCTGGACCAGGCCCTGGAACGCCACCGGGCCGACGGCGACACCGGGCCCCACCGCGCCTGGATCGCCGCCCTGCTGAACGACTACTACGACGCCATGTACAGCTATCAGCTCGAGCAGAAGCAGGAGCGCATCTGCTTCAGCGGCGACCGCGCCGCGGTGGCCGAATTTCTCGCCGAGCGCTTCGGCATCGCCTGAGCCGGCCCGGGGATCAGCGTTTCTTGACGTGTCGCATCAGGCGCCGGCGCTTGCCCACCTGGCGCTTGGTGAGCTTGTTGCGGCGTCCCTCGTAGGGGTTCTTGCCGGCGCGGAACTCCACCCGCAGCGGGGTGCCGTGGAGATCGAAGGCCTCGCGGAAGCGGTTCACCAGATAGCGCCGGTAGCTGGCCGGCACCTGGTCCACCTGGTTGCCGTGGATGACGATCACCGGCGGGTTCCGGCCGCCCTGGTGGGCGTAGCGCAGCTTGATGCGGCGTCCCCGCACCAGCGGCGGCTGGTGTTCGGCGACCGCCTCCTCCAGCACCCGGGTGAGTTCCGGGGTCGGCAGGTCGATCATCGCGGCGCGGTAGGCGGCGTCCGCCGCCTCCATCAGATGCCCCACCCCGCTGCCATGCAGGGCGGAGACGAAATGCCAGTCGGCGAAACTCAGGAAGGGCAGCCGGCGCTGCATCTCCGCGCGGATGCGTTCGCGCTCGTCCGGCTCCAGGCCGTCCCACTTGTTGATCACCACCACCAGGGCGCGGCCGCTGTCCAGCACATGGCCCGCCAGGGTGGCGTCCTGCTCGCCGATGCCCTGGTGGGCGTCCAGCACCAGCAGCACCACATTGGCCTGCTCCATCGCCTGCAGGGTCTTGATCACCGAGAACTTCTCGATCGCCTCGCTGATCCGCGCGCGGCGCCGCACCCCGGCAGTGTCGATCAGGGTATAGGGACGCCCCTGGTGCTCGAAGGGGATGGCGATGGCGTCGCGGGTGGTGCCGGGGCGGTCGTAGGCCACCACCCGCTCCTCGCCGAGCAGGCGGTTGATGAGGGTGGACTTGCCCACATTGGGGCGGCCCACCACCGCGATCCGGGTACCCTCCTCCTCCGGCGGCGTGGCCGCCTCGGGCGCCTCGGGCAGGGTCGCCAGCACGCCCTCGATCAGCGAACGCACGCCCCGCCCCTGGGCGGCGGCAATGGGCCGCGGGTCGCCCAGACCCAGGGCGTGGAACTCGCTCGCCACGGTGTCCGCGTCCAGGCCGTCGGTCTTGTTGACCACCAGGGTGATGGGCTTGCCGGTGCGGCGCAGGCGCTCGGCGATGAACTCGTCGCCCGCGGTGAGGCCGTCGCGCGCATCCACCAGGAACAGCAGGTGATCCGCCTCGTCGATGGCGGCCAGCACCTGCTTCTCCATCAGGGCGTCGATGCCCTCGCGGTCGCCGCTCAGGCCGCCGGTGTCCACCACCAGATAGGGACGGTCGCCCAGCTTGCCGATGCCGTACTGGCGGTCGCGGGTGAGCCCCGGCTGGTCGGCCACCAGGGCGTCGCGGCTGCGGGTGAGACGGTTGAACAGGGTGGACTTGCCCACGTTGGGGCGGCCCACCAGGGCGATGACCGGGAGCATGGGATGCGGCCTATTCCGCCTTCACCAGGCGCAAGGCGGCCAGCTCGCCGCCGTCGCCCATCACATAGAGCACCCCGTCGGCCACCAGCACCCCGCGGGTGATGGGATCGCTGCCGACCCGGGTGCGCCCCACCAGGGCGCCGTCGGCGCTGGAGAGCAGGTGCACATAGCCCTCGAAGTCCCCCACCGCCACGGTGTCGTCCAGCACCGCCACATCGGACAGCCGGCGGTTGCGCAGATCCTCCTGGCGCCAGCGCGCCGCGCCGTTGTCGGCGTCCAGCGCCCACACCAGGCCGTCCGCATCCGCCGCATAGACGTTGTAGCGGTCCGCGGCCATGCCGCTGTAGGAGGAGAACTTGCGCCGCCACAGCACCTCGCCGCTGGCCTCCTCCAGGGCCGCGACCTCGCCCTGGTAGGTGGCGACATAGATCAGACCGTCCAGCACCAGGGGATTGCCGTCGATGTCCGCCAGGCGCTCCAGCTCGGACCGCCCGCTGGGCACCGATACGGTGACGTCCCAGATCACCGCGCCGGTGCGCAGGTCCAGGTTGATCAGCTTGCCGCCGGCCATGCCGCAGATGACGTGATCGCCGCTTACCACCGGGTCGCTGGTACCGCGCAGGGTGAGCACCGGGATCTGCCGCTCATAGCGCCAGACCTCCTTGCCGTCGGCCAGATCCAGGCCCTGCACCTTGCCGTCGATGGTGCGCACCACCACCCGGTCCCCGGCCACCGCCGGGGTGGAGAGCACTTCGCTGCTCACCGGCGCGCGCCAGCGCAGCGAGCCGTCCTCCAGGGAGAGGGCGATCACCTCGGCATCCAGGGTGCCCACGACCACCAGCCCCTGGCCGGCGCCGGGACCTCCGGAGAGCGGCGCCTCCAGGTCCACCTGCCACAGGACGCGGCCGCTGGCGGCATCCAGCGCGGTAACCTCGCCATCCGCGCCGGCGACGTACAGGCGGCCATCCAGATAATACGGCACCAGATGCAGGCGCTTGTCCTCCGAGCCGGCGCCCAGATCGTGGCTCCAGAGGGTCTCCGCGCGCACCTTGGGGGTGATCTCCTTCAGCTCCGCGGGCGGGTCCACCTCGGCCGGCGAGATCCAGTCGGTCACCGTGGAACAGCCGGCGAGCAGCAGCAGAGCCGCCAGCAGGCTCAGTCGTGCCAGGCGCCCCTGTCTCACGATGCCTGCTCCCCGCTGCCGATCTCCTGCAGCTTCATGCGTACCAGGGGATCGGCGGCGCCCGCGGCGATCGCCTCCTGGTAGGCCGCACGCGCCGCCGCCAGGTCGCCCTTGCCGCGTGCCACGTCGCCGCGCAGCTCCGCCACCGCCGCGGGCATGAAGTCCTTGCCGATGCCCTTCAGGCGGGCCGCCGCCTGGTCCCACTTGCCGCCGTCCACCAGCAGACGCGCCTGACGCAGCCGCGCCAGGTCGGCGAGCACCGCGTCGGGGGCGTGCTCCTCCACCCAGGCCAGCTCGGTGAGGGCGCTCTCGGGCTTGCCGTCGCGGTAGGAGAGCTGGGCCATCTTCAGCGCCGCGAAGCTGGCGTACACCGAGCCGTCGTACTCGCCCAGCAGCCGCTTGCCCGCCGCCAGGGCGCCCTCGCGGTTGCCGCCTGCGAGCTGCACCAGCATGTTCTCGTAGAGCGCCGAGGCGGCCTCGCCGCGGGACTGCTGCCAGCCCTGCCAGCCCTTCCAGCCGAATATGGCGGCGAAGCCCAGCACCACTCCGATCACCACCGAGCGGCCGTTCTCCTTCCACCAGTTCTTGAGCGCCTCGACCTGTTCTTCCTCGTTCAGATAGGCTGTCATCGCATCGACTCCTTCAGTGTCCGCAGCGGCCGCAGGGCCGCCCTCATGTCAGTTCCCGCAGGCGTGCCGCCACCGCGTCCAGCGGGACGCGCTCCTGCGGCCGCTCCTCGCGCAGGTGCTTGATGCCCACCTCGCCGCTCGCCAGCTCCTCCTCGCCCAGCACCAGGGCGAGGCGCGCCCCGCTGCGGTCGGCGCGCTTGAACTGGGCCTTGAAGCCGCCACCGCCGCAGTGGGTGAGCAGGCGCAGCCCGGGCAGCTCGTCACGCAGGCGCTCGGCCAGGGCCAGGCCCGCCGCCTGCGCCGCCTCGCCGGCGAGCACCAGATAGACGTCGGCGCGGGTCGTCTGCGGCAGGCGGTCGCTCTCCTCCAGCAGCGCGATCAGCCGCTCCACTCCCATCGCGAAGCCCACCGCCGGGGTGTCGCGCCCGCCGAGCTGGCGCACCAGGCCGTCGTAGCGACCGCCGGCGCACACCGTGCCCTGGGCGCCGAGGCGGTCGGTCACCCATTCGAACACGGTGAGCGAATAGTAATCCAGCCCGCGCACCAGGCGCGGGTTGACCACGTGCGCCACCCCGCCGGCGTCCAGCAGCTCGCGCAGGCGGTCGAAGTGGCGCCGCGAGTCCTCGCCCAGCCAGGCGTCCAGGGTGGGCGCCCCGGCCACCAGCTCGGCCATCTCGGGGTTCTTGGTATCCAGGATGCGCAGGGGGTTGCTGTGCAGACGGCGTCGGCTGTCGGCGTCCAGACGGTCCGCGTTGGCCTCGAAATAGGCCACCAGGGCCTCGCGGTAACGGGCGCGTTCCTCGGGGGTGCCCAGGGAGTTGAGCTGCAGCTCCAGCCCCTCCAGGCCCAGTTCCTTCCAGATGCGCGCAGTGATCAGGATCAGCTCCGCGTCGATGTCCGGCCCCGGCATGCCGAAGGCCTCCACCCCGATCTGATGGAACTGGCGGTAGCGCCCCTTCTGCGGCCGCTCGTGGCGGAACATCGGGCCCTGGTACCAGAGCCGCTGGGTCTGGTTGTGCAGCAGGCCGTGCTCCATGGCGGCACGCACGCAGCCGGCGGTGCCCTCCGGGCGCAGGGTCAGGCTGTCGCCGTTGCGATCCTCGAAGGTGTACATCTCCTTCTCGACGATGTCGGTGACCTCGCCGATGGAGCGCTTGAACAGCTCGGTGAACTCCACGATGGGCATGCGGATCTCCTCGTAGCCGTAACGGGCGAGGACGTCGCGCACGCGCGCTTCGAGGTACTGCCAGTGGGGGGTCTGCTCGGGCAGCACATCGTGCATGCCCCGGATTGCCTGGATGTTCTTGGCCATGTTCTCGGTCGAAAGGACCCGCGCCCGGCGATGCGGGCGCGGGTCGGGACTGCCTGCGGAAATCAGGGCTTGAGGGTGAAGCGGGCGACGTTGCCGCGGGTGCGCGAGGCCAGGTCGAAGGGCTTGCCGTCCACCAGCAGCTCCACCCCGCGGGCGTTGCCGATCACCACGTTGTAGGGCGGCTCGCCGCCCTACAA
>CAZVIG010000021.1:3741-12606 GCA_964627395.1 uncultured Sedimenticola sp. | reverse complement strand
CTGCAGATGGCGATCAACATCTCCTCCTCGCACTTCGGCAGCCCCGACTTCGTGGAGAAGGTCATCGAGGCACGACGCCGCCACGAGCTGCCGGAGGGGAGCCTGGAGATCGAGATCACCGAAAGCGTCAGCCGCGACCCGCGCCTGCACATCCGCAACTGCGAGGTGCTGCACCAGCACGGCATCCATGTCGCCATCGACGACTTCGGCACCGGCTACTCCTCGCTGTCGGTGCTGCAGCAGTTGCACATCGACACCATCAAGATCGACCGCAGCTTCGTGCAGGACCTGCCCGAGCAGGAATCGGCGCGCCTGATGATCCAGACCATCGTCGCCATGGCGCGGGGGCTGAATTTCGAGGTGGTCGCCGAGGGCGTGGAGACCGAGGAACAGGCGCGCTTTCTGTGCGACTGCCAGGTGGACTGGCTGCAGGGCTATCTGTTCAGCCGCCCGGTGGATGCCGAGGAGATCCCGTCGCTGGTGTACCACTTCGCCAGCGGTTCCGAAGACACCCTCCACCTGCCCGCGACCGGTCGCGCCTGAGCGGCCCAAAAAAACCTGCCGCACCGCACAGGCTGCGCTAAACAAAACGGCTGAGCAGCCGATAGAGAAAGACATCGACCACCACCCTGTAACTGGAGCCCGGAAGCCATCGCCATGCAATTCCTGTCGCGCCTCAAGATCACCACCCGTCTCGCTCTCGCCTTCGGCCTGATCGTGGTCGGCTTCGGCATCGCCGTGGCCATCTCACTGGCCGGGCTGCATCGCAACAGCCAGATGGTGGGCGAGTACTTTCACGGCAACCAGACCCGCCTGACCGCCTACCAGAACATGTATGCCGACGGCCTGCTGTCGGGGGTGGCGCTGCGCAACCTGGTGCTGAAGCCCGAATTGCAGAAGCCCTACAAGGTGGTGCCTGCCGCGATCCGCCGTTTCGAGGACTACCGCCAGCAGGCGCTCGAAGCATCGCAGGACCGCCCCGCCCTGCTCGACGAGCTGGCCACCATCTATGGATTCTGGGAGAAGAGCCGCGACGCCAAGCAGCAGGTGCTGGAGCTGATGCGCCAGGGCAAGGTGGCCGAGGCAACCGAGCTGCTGCGCAAGGTGGAGCACCCCAACTGGCAGCAGGTGCGAATCCGCCTGCAGAAGCTGATCGACCGCGAATTGGAAAGCGCCCGCAGCCTGCAGCAGGCCATCCTGGCGCAGGAAGACCGTACCGAGGAGATCACCCTGCTGGTATCGGTGGGCATCCTGGTGCTGGGCGGGCTGGTGGCGGCCTATTTTCTGCGCAACACCCGACGCGCCTTCACCCAAGTGACCGCCTCCCTGGAGGAGATCGCCAGCGGCGACGGCGATCTCACCCGGCGCATGCCCGACGAGGGCAACGACGAACTGGCCGAGATGGGCAGGGTGTTCAACCGATTCATGGAGAAGCTGCAACTGATGGTGGACGAGGTACGCCAGGGCAGCGAGCGGCTGCGCGGGGCCGCCGGGCGCCTCACCGAGCTGAGCGTGCGCACCAAATCCAGTTCCAGCCAGCAGCAGCACAAGATTCAGCAAGTGGCCGAGGCGATGCAGGGCATGACCGCCACCGTGCAGTCGGTGGCCCAGAACGCCACCGCCGCCTCCACCTCCGCCCAGGCGGCCGACCAGGATGCGAACCGTGGACGCGGCATCGTCGGCGAGGTGGTGCAGGCGATCAACGAGCTGGCTTCCGAGGTGGAACACACCGCCGCCACCATCTCGCGGCTGGAGGAGGACACGGTGCAGATCGGCGGGGTGCTGGACGTGATCCGCGGCATCGCCGAACAGACCAACCTGCTGGCCCTGAACGCGGCCATCGAGGCGGCTCGCGCCGGCGAGCAGGGTCGCGGCTTCGCGGTGGTGGCCGACGAGGTGCGCACCCTGGCCAGCCGCACCCAGGACTCCACCGAGGAGATCCAGAACATGATCGAACGGCTACAGGCGGGCGCACGCGAGGCGGTGAGCGCCATGGAGCAGGGGCGCCAGCGTACCGGCCACGCGGTGGAGACGGCGCGTTCCGCGGACGAGGCGTTGCAGGGAATCACCGAGGCGGTATCCACCATCGCGCAGATGAACAGCCGCATCGCCACCGCCGCGGACGAACAGTCCGGCGTGGCCGAGGCGATCAACCGCAATGTGGCGGACATCACCGGCCTGGCCGGCGAGGCGGCGCGCAGCGCCGAGGACACCGCCCACTCCAGCGAGGAGATGGCTGCGGTATCCGCCGAACTGACGCGTTCGATCTCCGCCTTCCGCACCTGATCGACGCTTTGCGGCATAATCCGCTCCCTTGAGCAGCCCGGAGCGCAGCCGTGACCCAGATCCATCCCACCGCCATCGTCGGCACCGGCGCCGAGGTGCATCCCACCGCCGTGGTCGGTCCCTGGTGCCTGGTGGAGGACGGCGCGGTGGTCGGCCCCGGCTGCGTACTCGACAGCCAGGTGCGGATCGGCCCCACGGTGCGCCTGGGCGCGGACAACCGCGTCTGTCACGGGGCGGTGCTGGGCGCCGAGCCGCAGGACCTGGGCTTCACCCCGGACAAGGCCCGCCCGCTGACCATCGGCGACGGCAACACCTTCAAGGAGCACGTGGTGATCAGTTGCGGCACCAAGGAGGCGGAGGGCACCCGCATCGGCGATCGCAACTACTTCATGAACGCCGCCCATGTGGGCCACGACTGCCAGGTGGGCGACCACAACATCCTCGCCTCCAGCGCCACCCTGGCGGGCCATGTGCGCCTGGGCGACCGCTGCTTCCTCTCCGGCCTGGTGGCGGTGCACCAGTTCTGCCGCATCGGCGACTATGTGATGGTCGGCGGGGTGAGCGGGGTGCGCCAGGACATTCCCCCCTTCAGCATGGCCAACGGCCAGTACGCCCGTTATGTGGGCCTCAACCTGGTGGGGCTGAAGCGCAACGGCTTCGGGCCGCGCCAGCGCAACGCCATCAAGCAGGCCCACCGGTTGCTGTTCCATCAGGGGCTGTCGCTGAAATCCGCGATCGAGGCGCTGCGCGAACCCGCCGCCGAATCCCCCGAGGTGGCGGCCATCCTCGACTTCGTGGCCGCCAGCCGGCGCGGTCTGGTGGGCATCCGCGAGAAGGGCTGAGACAGGTACAATCCCCACCCCGAGACAATCCTGACGGAGCGCCCATGGACATCCTCATCATCGGCAGCGGCGGCCGCGAACACGCCCTCGCCTGGAAGGCGGCCCAGTCCTCCCTGGCGGACACCATCTATGTCGCCCCGGGCAACGCCGGCACCGCCCTGGAACCGCGCATGCAGAACGTGGAGATCGCGGCGGACGACATCGAAGGGCTGAAACGCTTCGCCCTGGAGAAGTCGATCGGCCTGACCATCGTCGGTCCCGAGGCACCCCTGGTGGCCGGCCTGGTGGACGCCTTCATCGCCGCCGGTCTGCCCTGCTTCGGTCCCGGCAAACAGGCCGCCCAACTCGAGGGCTCCAAGTCCTTCGCCAAGGACTTCATGGCCCGCCACGGCATCCCCACCGCCGAGTACCAGGTGTTCAGCGAGGTGGAACCGGCGCTCGCCTACATCGCCGAGAAGGGCGCCCCCATCGTGGTCAAGGCGGACGGCCTGGCCGCCGGCAAGGGAGTGATCGTGGCCGGCGACCAGGCCACCGCCGAGGCCGCGGTACGCGACATGCTCGCCGGCAACGCCTTCGGCGAGGCGGGCCATCGGGTGGTGATCGAGGAGTACCTGGAAGGCGAGGAGGCGAGCTTCATCGTGATGGCCGACGGGCGGAACGTGCTGCCGATGGCCACCAGCCAGGACCACAAGCGGGTGGGCGACGGCGATACCGGTCCCAACACCGGCGGCATGGGCGCCTATTCCCCCGCCCCGGTGGTCACCCCCGAGGTGCACCGGCGCATCATGCAGGAGGTGATCGAGCCCACCGTCGCCGGCATGGCGAAGGACGGCCGGCCCTATGTGGGCTTCCTCTACGCCGGGCTGATGATCACCCCCGAGGGGGCACCCAAGGTGATCGAGTTCAACTGCCGCTTCGGCGATCCCGAGACCCAGCCGATCATGCTGCGCATGCAGTCCGACCTGGTGAGGCACTGCCTGGCGGCACTGGACGGAAAACTGGACCAGGAGGAGACCGCCTGGGACCCGCGCGCCTCGCTCGGCGTGGTGCTCGCCGCCGGCGGCTATCCCGGGAACTACACCAAGGGCCTGCCGATCAGCGGCCTGCCCACCGAGGAGGAACCCGACCGCAAGGTGTTCCACGCCGGCACCGCGCTCAACCCCGAGGGCGTGGTGGTGACCAACGGCGGCCGGGTGCTGTGCGTCACCGCCCTCGGCGAGAGCGTGCGCCAGGCACGCGACCGCGCCTACGAACTGGCCGGACAGATCCACTGGGACGGCATGTTCTACCGCAAGGACATCGGCTTCCGCGCCATCCACCGCGAGCAGGCCGGCACCTGATGGCGGTGAGCAACTGCAATGCGGTGGGCGCGCGCCTGCTGCTGGGCCTGGCCCTGCTGGCCGTCACCTACGGCATGCTCACCCCGGCCCCGCCGCCCCTGCCCGGCTTCGAACAGTCGGACAAGCTGGTCCACTTCCTGGCCTTTCTCACCCTGTCGGCCCTGGCCGACATCGGCTGGCCCCAACGCGGCTTCGATCTGCGCAAATTCCTGCCGCTGCTGGTCTATGCTGGTGCGGTAGAGGGCCTGCAGCACTTCGTGCCGGGGCGCGACCTCAGCGCCTGGGACCTGCTGGCCAATGTGCTCGGCATCGCCGCCTACGCCTGGCTGGCGATGCCCCTGCTGCGACGGATGGCACTGCGCTGATGCTGCGACACCGCAAGACCGAGATGCCCACCCCCGAGACCGCCCTGCCGGGCCGGGACACCCCCATGCCGGTGACCAACCGCCATCACGTCAACGGGCACCCCATCCAGCCCCCCTTTCCCGAAGGCATGCGCCAGGCGCTGTTCGGCATGGGCTGTTTCTGGGGCGCGGAGCGGCGCTTCTGGGAGCTGCCCGGCGTCTACAGCACCGCGGTGGGCTATGCCGGCGGCTTCACCCCGAATCCCACCTACGAGGAGGTGTGCAGCGGCATGACCGGCCACAACGAGGTGGTGCTGGTGGTCTGGGACCCGACCCGCATCACCTACACCGACCTGCTGCGCACCTTCTGGGAGTCCCACGACCCCACCCAGGGCATGCGCCAGGGCAACGACGTGGGCACCCAATACCGCTCCGGCATCTACACCTTCGACGCCGAGCAGGACACCCTGGCCCACGCCACCCGCGACGCCTACCAGCAGGCGCTCGAGCGGGCCGGCAGGGGCAGGATCACCACCGAGATCCTGCCCGCCCCAGACTTCTACTATGCCGAGGACTACCACCAGCAGTATCTGTCCAAGAACCCCAACGGCTACTGCGGGCTGGGCGGCTGCGGCGTGGGATTGGAACTCTAGAAGAAGGCCGACACCTTCCTGTGCCGCACATGGGCCGGGTCTAGGAGCGCCACCATCTTGCGGCATAGCAGGCGGGGCGTCGGCGCTCCCCCCAGTGATGTCTCGGTCAGAAGAAGTACAGCCGCCATACCGCCTCGATCGCTACTGCAACCGCTCCGGCGGCTCGCTGCCGGCGGGTTTGAACAGGCGCGCGGCATCCACTGCATCGAAGCGGTAGGCCTGGCCGCAGAACTCGCACTGCACCTCGATGGTACCGGTCTCGTCCAGCATCTGGGTCACCTCGCCTTCGCCCATCGCGGCCAGCATCTCGCCCACCTTCTCGCGCGAGCAGCCGCAGCGGAAGGCCACCGGCTCCGGCTCGAACAGGCGCAGCGTCTCCTCGTGGAACAGACGGTGCAGCAAGGTCTCCACGTCCAGGGTCAGCAGCTCCTGCTCGCTCACCGTCTCGGCCAGGGCGGTGACCCGCGACCAATGCTCCTCGTCGCCGGTATCGCCGGGCATCCGCTGCAAAAAGAGCCCCGCGGCATGCTCCGCGTCCACCGCCAGCCACAGCCGGGTGGGCAACTGCTCGGAACGCTCGAAATACTGCGCCAGACCCGCGGCCACGTCCTCGCCCTCCACCGGCACGATGCCCTGGTAGCGCTCGCCGGAAGGGGACTCGGCGCTCAGCACCAGGCGCGCCTGGCCGAACAGGGGCGCGTCCGGCGGGGCCTCCGCGTCGTAGCGGGCGATGCCGCGCACGGTGCGGCGGTCGCTGGCCTGGGCGACCAGGGAGCGCACCACCCCTTCGCCCTGGAGCTGCAACACCAGGGCGCCGCGGAACTTGATGGTGGCCGACAGCAGGGTCACCGCCGCCACCGCCCGGCCCAGGGCCCCGGCCACCCGCGGCGGATAGTCCCGGCGTTCGCGGATCGCGCGCCAGGCGGCGCCCAGGCGCACGAACTCGCCGCGCACGCCGAAGTCCTCGAACAGAAACCGGTAGAGGTAGTCGTCGTCCTTTTCGCCCATCGCATTCGCCCTGCTATGCTCTCTGGCATGTCGTTGTCACTGCCCCGAACCCTGGCCGCCTGGCCCGGCGAGACCTTCGCCGAGACCCTGCAGGCGGAGCTGGCCGAGGCCGACCCGGCCGCGCTGGCCCTGGAGCGCCTGTTGCATCACGGCAGCCATGTGGTGGCGCCGCCGCAGTTCATGATACTGGGCAGCGAGGCGGACGACACCCGGCTGCAGGTGCGGCTGGGGGTCTTCCTCCGCTCGGTGCTGGCCGGCTGCGCCTGCGCCGACGACCCCACCCCCCAGGACACGCGCGAGGAATACGGCGAGCTGCTGCTGCTCATCGACCGACGCGACGCGCGCACCGAGGTGCAACAGCCATGACCCGGCCACCGCGGGGACTGCTGCTGGACTTGGACGGGGTCTTCTATGTGGGCGACATCCTCGTCGAGGGGGCGGTGGAGGCGGTGCGCTTCCTGGCCGAGCACGGCATCCCGCACCGCTACGTCACCAACACCACCACCCGCAGCCTGACCCAACTGGAGGACAAGCTGCGCCGCCTGGGCCTGCCGATCGGCGCAGACGAGATCCTGAGCGCCCCGCTGGCGGCACGCGACTATCTGCTGGCGCAGGGCATCCGCCGCGTGCGGCTGGTGGTGCGCGAGTCCCTGCTCCCCGACTTCGCCGCCCTGACCCGGGACGACGCCCACCCGGAGGCGGTGGTGATCGGCGACATCGGCAACGCCTGGAACTACGACCTGCTCGACAGCCTGTTCCGCAACCTGGTGGACGGGGCGCGGCTGGTCGCCCTGCACCGCAACCGCTATTGGCAGACCGCCGAGGGGCTGCGTCTGGACATCGGCGCCTTCGTCGCGGCGCTGGAGTATGCCGCACGCACCCAGGCGGTGGTGATGGGCAAGCCCTCCTGCGACTTCTTCCGTACCGCCCTGGACGCGCTGGGCCTGCCGGCCGCCGAGGTGGCGATGATCGGCGACGACATCGAGTCCGACGTCGGCGGCGCCCAGGCCTGCGGGCTGCGCGGGGTGCTGGTGCACACCGGCAAGTACCGGCCGGAGCTGGCGGCACGCGCCGGTGTCACGCCGGACCGCGAGCTGGCCTCCATCGCGGAGCTGCCGCGCCTGTTCGACCCGGCCGCGCACTGAGCCGACAAGCCGCCGGCCATGCGCTGTTACGCCATCCGCCAGCTCAACCCCTTCGAGGGCACCCTGCAGGTGATCGAACAGGGCTTGGCACGCGCCTTCAGCGCCAACGGCCGGCTGTGGCGGGTGCAGGTGATGGCGGAGCGCCCCCAGCACACTTGGCGCAGCGAGGACGCCCCCTGCCACCCCCAGTACTTCAACTGGGGTTTCTGGTCACGAGAGCAGGGCATGCAGCGGGTCACCGCCAACCCCATCCTCGACATCGGCACCATGCAGCAGGCGGCGGACGCCCTGGTGGCGGCGCTGGCGCCCCGTCTCGACGATCTCCCCTTCCCCCTGGAAGACCGCTTCGAATACTGGGCCTGCGAGCCCGACGGCCGGCCGGTGGCGCTGCTCGCCGCCGTGTGCAACCGGCGCGAGGCCCAAGGGGCGCCCGCCACCGCCTGGCGCGCCCTGCCCTTCGGCGAGCATGGCTTCGTGAGCCCAGCCCTGGAGGCGGCCGGGCTGCCCTCTGCGGACAGCCACAGCCCGCGTCTGCATGCCGACCGCCTGGAGGCGGCGGTACGCCGGCGCGCCCAGGCACGCCACTGGTTCGCACGCACCCCAGACGACGGTGGCGAACGCCTGCACGACGGCGCCCGGCTGCCGGCCGCCGCCTTCCCGCCACTGACCCTGACCGGGCACTGGGAGGACCCCCTGCTCGCCGGCCTGGTGCGCGACTATCTCGATTGGCTGGCGCCGCTGCTGCTCACCCTGTCCGGGCTGCCCGATAGCCTCCGCGCCCGCCTGGAGGCCGCGGCCAGCCGCCGCGCCACCCTGGTGGCGGAGGTCCACCGGCTGTATCCCGAGGTGCTGGACCCCGAGCGGCTGCGACAGACGCGCGTCGAGGCCCGGCTGCGCCGCGCGCACCCGCCCACCCGCTGATACAATCGCCGGTCACGGCCGCCACACGATCCACCATGACCCCACCCCGCCATTGCCACGACCAGCCCGACCGCACCGGCATCCTGCTGGTCAATCTGGGCACCCCGGACAGCCCCGAGCGCGGGGCGGTGCGCCGTTATCTGAAGGAATTTCTCTGGGACCCGCGCGTGGTGGAGGCGCCGCGCCTGCTGCGGCCCCGGTCGGCGCACCATCTTCAGCCCGGCTACGTGCCCAGCGACGACTAGCCGGATCATTGTTTTTTTAATGATCCGGCGGCCACCGAGACCAAGACCGACGCGGACCTCGATCGCTTCGCCGAGCACATG
>CAZVIG010000021.1:0-3731 GCA_964627395.1 uncultured Sedimenticola sp. | reverse complement strand
GTCAGGCCGACGCGATCGCGGCACGGCTGCGCGAGACCCATGGCGATAGCGTGGCCGTGGCGCTGGCGATGCGCTACGGCCGCCCGGCGATCGCCGAGGGTCTGGAACACCTGCGCGAGGCGGGCGCGCGGCGCCTGCTGGTGCTGCCGCTGTATCCGCAGTACTCGGCCACCACCACCGCCTCGGTGATCGATGCGGTGTGCGACACCCTGCGCGGCTGGCGCTGGCTGCCGGAGCTGCGCTTCATCAACCACTACCACGACGATCCCGGCTACATCGCCGCCCTGGCCGCCAGCGTGCGCGACTTCCAGGCCGAGCACGGCCGTCCCGAGCGCCTGCTGCTCTCCTTCCACGGCATCCCGCAGGAGTATTTCGAAAAGGGCGACCCCTATTTCTGCGAATGCCAGAAGACCGCACGCCTGCTGGCCGAGGCGCTGCAGCTCGAGGACGACGCATGGACCCTCAGCTTCCAGTCCCGCCTGGGTCCGAAACAGTGGCTCCAACCCTACACCGACCGGACCCTGGAACGCCTGGCGGGCGAGGGGGTGCGCTCGGTGCAGGTGCTCTGCCCCGGCTTCTCCGCCGACTGCCTGGAGACGCTCGAGGAGGTGGCCATGGAAAACCGCGACATCTTCCTGGCCGCCGGCGGGGAACGCTATGAGTACATCCCCTGTCTCAATGACCGTCCCGACCATGTGCAGGCGCTGTGCGAGCTGCTGCAGCGCCACATGGCGGGCTGGGACGCCTCCGAGGCCGACCTGACCGCGCGCCAGGGGAGGGCCCGGGCACTGGGAGCCGAATGCTGATGAAGAAATCGCCCGCCAGCCACTTTCTGGTGGCCCTGCAGTTCGCCTCCATCGCGGTGGGGCTGGTCCCCTGGGCGGGCCGCCCGCTGGGCAGCCCCTGGTGGCTGGCGCTCAGCGGCCTGGGCGTGCTAGTGGGGCTCTACACCCTGGCGCACAACCGCCCCGGCAACTTCGCCATCTATCCCGAGCCCAAGGCCGAGGCGCGCCTGGTCACCAGCGGGCCCTACCGCTGGGTGCGCCACCCCATGTATCTGGCGGTGCTGCTGTTCATGGCCGGCATCGCGCTGTGGAACGGCACCCTGGCCAACCAGCTCTCGCTGATCACCCTGTTCGCCGCCCTCGCCGGCAAGATGGTCCGCGAGGAACGCTATCTGCACCGCCACTTCGACGGCTATGCCGACTACGCCTGCCGCTGCAAGCGGCTGATCCCCTTCCTGTTCTGAGCCGGCGCGCCGGAACGGCCGGCGCGCGCCTTGAAATCCCCCCATCCCCCTCCATCTAAGCGGCAGTGGCTGGATATCACCCGCATGGCCGCGGCCATGCCCTCACGGAGAAACAGAACAATGAACCTCAACAGACTGGACCCGGAACTGCTGCAACTGAACCTGCTCGGCGACGACGAACGCGGCTACGACTTCGTGGACGACGCCCTGGTGCTGGAACTGAAACGGCTGCGTCCCGAACACGGCATGCTCAGCGTCTATCTGGACATCACCCCCGAGACGCTGGCGTCCAAGCCGCCGATGACCCGCTTCAAGCAGGGCATCGAGGCGATCCGCGAACGCCATGCCGACGACTGGAATCACGAGCAGAAGACCACCTTCGAGCAGGTCGCCCGTGATCTGGGCGAACGCCTGGAAAAGCTGCTGGCGCGGCCGCGCGGCAAGGGGCTGGCCCTGTTCGCCGCCCCGGCGCGGGTGCTGCCCAAAAAAGAGAAGGTGGATTACGCCATCTTCTGCAGCTTCCACCTGCCGCATCCGCCCGCCGACCGCATCGAGTGGGGCGATGCCCCGGTACTGGCGCCCCTGCTGGTGCAGCGCGACGAAAGCCCGCGCACCGGGGTGGTGCTGTTCGACCGGGAGCGGCTGCGCCCCTTCCTCGCCTTCATGGGCGAGGTGGCGGCCTACGACCTGGTGCTGCGCAACGACGACCCGGTGCCCCTCACCAAGTCCCATAGCTGGCACGGCTACGGCGAACACAATCACCAGCAATGGCAGGAGGAGCACTACCGGCGCTATCTGCGCCAGGCCGCCCTGGCGGTGGAGAAGCTCGCCCAGGCCGGCGACTGGAAATGGCTGGTGCTGGCCAGCCCCGACCGCCAGGAGGCGGAACATCTGCGCGAGCAGCTCCCCGCGGCCTGGCGCGAGCGGGTGATCGGCAGCATCGCCGTGGCGATGGACGCCGATCTCAACAGCGTGCGCGATGCCGTGCTGCCGGTGATCGCGGAGGCCGAGCGGCGCGAGGAGCGCCAGACCCTGGAGCGCTGGCAGGGCGAGGTGGAGCGCCCCGAGGGGCTGGGCGTGGCCGGCCTGGCCGACACCCTGCTGGCGGTGGAGGAATACCGCGTCCAGACCCTGGTGGCGGACGAGGGCTTCACTCACAAGGGCTGGCACTGCGAGGACTGCGGCGGCCTGGTGGCCGATCTGATGGAGGAGCCGCCCGCCGAGTGTCCCTGGTGCAACAGCACCGCCCTGCGCGAGCTGCCCGACATCGTCGGCGAGATGGCGGTGCTGGTGATGGCCAGCGGCGGCGAGGTGGAGATCGTCCATGACGCCGATAACCGCAAGGTCATCGGCGAACACGGTCGCATCGGCGGTATCCTGCGCTTCTGAGCGGAAACGGGCCTGCCTTTCGCACAGCGTACCGTCCCCCCTTACCTCCCCCGCAAGCGGGGGAGGGACTGCACCGGTGCTTCTTCAAGGCGGCATGCCGCACTACGGCAACGGTGCCTTGTTCATTTCCCGGGTGGTCCGGTCACGCTGTCTGTGAGAGCGGCTTCAGCCGCGACAGAGCGGCGAGTGCTGCACCGGGGTCGGGGCTGAAGCCCCTCCCACAAAGAAGGTCCACCTTCACCGCCCCACTCGTGGGATGGATGGGGAGGACAAAGGGAAGCGCGCCGTTCCCGCTCCCGACCGCCCCGCAAGCGGGGGAGGGACTGCAAAAGCATTTCTTCAAGATAGCCTGCCGCGCTGTAGAAACGACGGTGCCCTGGTCATTTCCCCAGCCAGCAATAGGTCACCCCGCCCGAAAAACCCTCAGGCGCCGGCGGCCTCGCGCGCTCGCTCCAGCATGGCGAACAGGGCGTCCTTGAGCTGCAGGCGCCGCTTCTTGCGCTCCTCGAGATAGTCGTCCGAGGCGACCTCCACCCCCTCCTCGATGCGCCGCACCTCGTGCTCCACCTCGTGGTACTGGTCGTACAGCCGCCGGAACTCGGGGTCCGACACCTTCAGCTCGTGGATCAGATCGTGGAATTCCGGCAGTTCGTGGATCAGGTCGTGTTTCTCGCCGAGCATAGGGGTCTCCTTTCGTCTTGACTGTCTTCAGCCTACTCCCACTGGCGCCGCGGGGCATTGATGCCGGTCAGCCGACAACCGCAGGCAGGCAGCGGGTATGCGGCTTGGCATCACGCGTCCCAGGACGGACAATGGCGGCATGACTCAGATACGCCCCACCGACATCGTTCTGCACCAGAAGTCCCACGAGTTGGAGATCCGCTTCGCCGACGGCGAAACCTTCAGTTACCCGGCGGAGCTGCTGCGGGTCTACTCCCCCTCCGCCGAGGTGCGCGGCCACTGGGGCCAGCAGGCGAAGTTGGAGGTGGACAAGCAGGACGTGAACATCACCGAGCTGATCCCGGTGGGCCAGTATGCGGTCAAGATCGTGTTCGACGACGGCCACGACTCGGGGATATACGACTGGGACTAT
>CAZVIG010000020.1:0-12614 GCA_964627395.1 uncultured Sedimenticola sp. | reverse complement strand
ACACGCCGGACGAGCCCGACACGCCGGACGAGCCCGACACGCCGGACGAGCCCGATACGCCGGACGAGCCCGACACGCCGGACGAGCCCGATACGCCGGACGAACCCGATGCACCGGACGAGCCCGATACGCCGGACGAACCCGATACGCCGGACGAACCCGATACGCCGGACGAACCGGAAGACGACTGACCACCGGCATCACGGCTTGTGACGTGATACAGATCGGGGTGACCCCACGGCGAATTGGGACTATCCTCCGTCAGGAAATGAATTCCAGGGAGCAGGCAATGATCAGGAGATGGCTATGGATTCCGGTGCTGGCCTGGAGCCTGGGCGCCGCGGCGGCCGACGGCACTCGGCTGTCGCTGGGGCTCTATGCCTCCAGCGGCGACTATGGCACGCCCGACACCACCGAGATCCGCATGCTCAGCCTGGGGCTGAAACACCAGCGCGGCCCCTGGACCTTCAAGCTCACCCTGCCTTGGCTGCGCATCGAGGGTGCGAGCAACGTACTGCCCGACGGCACCACCACCGGCGGATCCTCCGCCAACCGGAGACGCGAGGGCATGGGCGATGTCATCGCCTCGGTGGGGCGTCGCCTCTTCTACGACCGGCAGCGTCGCCTGGGCGCCTCGCTGCGCGCCAAGGTGAAGCTGCCCACCGCGGATGCGGACCGCGCCCTGGGTACCGGCGAGCCGGATTACACCCTGGAGCTGGCCCCCTTCGGCCTGCTGGGACGCACCACCCTGTTCGGCGCCCTCGGCTATCGCTGGTATGGCGATACCGCCGCCACCGACTACCGGGACGTCTGGCTGGCGCGTCTGGGCTTCTCCCATCCAGTGACCGCCACCCAGTCGCTGGGCCTGAGCGCCGGTTTCCGCCAGGCCAACCGCGCGGGCCGGGACGATAGACGCAGTCTGACGCTGTTCCACGGCTGGGAGCCGGCGCCGCACTGGAAGCTGCAGAGCTATCTCATCAAGGGCTTTTCCGACGCCACCGCAGACATCGCGGGCGGTATGAATCTTTCCAGAACCTTTTGAGTCGGCACCTGATGCCACGAACTGCATCACGTTTCGCTCCCTTGACATGGGATATTTTCCCATCTACAGTTCCCCCCGAAGCCCAACGAACCCAGGTGTCTCGATGAACGTCACCCCTTTCGCCAATGCCCGACCTATCCATTGCCAACCTCTGGATCCGGATCTGATGGCGCGCGCCAAGCCGGCCTTCGTCACCCGTCGGGTCGATTTCTCGCGGGCTCGCGCCCTCGTGACCGAGGGGCGGGACCCACGCCCCGGGGATCTGCTGCTGGCCCGGGTGACCCGCGTCGGCCAGCACAAGCGGATCGAGCGCCCGGACGGACGCCGTGCCCACCTGTTCGCGGGGGACCTCGTGCTGGTGGCCTATGGCAACCGGTATGCGCCGGATCAGTTCGACGGCGTGGTGCCCGACGACCTGGGGCCCTGCGCCCTGGTCGCCGCCGGAGGCATCGCCGCCATCGAGCGCTCGCGGCATCGCCAGGTGGCCGCAGCGACCCGGCTGCAGCCGCTCGGCCTGCTGGCGACCGAGGACGGTCGGGTGCTCAACCTGGCCGACTTCGCCTTGCCGCGAGTGCAGATCTCTTCTACCGCGGCAGTGCCCGTGATCGCGGTGTTCGGCACCAGCATGAATGCCGGCAAGACCACCGCCCTGGCCCGACTCACGCTGGGTCTGACCCGCGCGGGGCGGCGTGTCGCCACCGCCAAGGTCACCGGTACCGGCGCCGGTGGTGACTTCTGGATGATGCAGGATGCCGGCGCGGTGAGCGTCGCCGATTTCACCGATCTCGGCCTGGCCAGCACGGCGGGCGTGCCTGCGCCGGAGCTGGAGTCGGTGGCCGCCGGCCTGGTCGATCTGTCGCTGCAGTCGGCGCCCGACGTGGTGTTGCTGGAGGTGGCCGACGGACTGCTGCAAACCGAAACCGCTGCGCTGGTGGCCAGTACCCGTTTCCGCCGACTGATCGACGGGGTGCTGTTCGCCGCGGGCGACGCGATGGGCGCCGTGGCGGGCGCTGCGCGGCTGCAGTCCGCAGGACACCGGGTGCTGGCACTGAGCGGTAGCTTCACCGCGGCACCCCTGGCGATCGCGGAGGTCGCCGCCGGCATCGATGTTCCGGTGCTGCGCAAGACCGAACTGTCCGATCCGGAATGCGCGATCGCCCTGGTGGAATCGCTGGGACGGCAGGCTGGCAGCCGTGACGATGAAACTGCCACCACTGCTTGAGGGCCGGCGACGCCGTCACCTGGTGCTGCTGGTACTGAACGGGCTGGCCCAGGCAGGGCTGGCGGTGTGGTTCGCGCACCGGGTGCAGGCCCTGTTCGAGTCCCTGCTGGGCGGTGCAGCGCCCGCCGATCTTTGGCAGCGACTGGCGATGCTGATGGTGCTGGTGACGGGCATCGCCCTGTTGCGCCGGCGCGAGCGCATCGATGCCGAACTGTTGGGTCAGCGCTATGTGCGCGATCTGCGCAAGCGCATCTTCCGCCGGGTGTTGCGCAGCGAACCCCATGCCGTGCAGCGTCTGCGTCAGGGGCAGCTTTTGGTGCGCTTCGTGGGCGACCTGGGGGCGGTGCGGCAGTGGATCAGTCTGGGCGTGGCCCGCTTGGTGGTCACGGCGGTGGCCCTGGTGGTGGTGCTGATCGCCCTGGCGGTGCTGCATCCGGTTTTCGCGGCGTTGACCGGCCTGGTACTGGGGGCCACGGCCGGTGCCCTGCTGTGGCAGGGGCGCCGCCTTCATCGTGCGGTGGTGGAGGCGCGGCGGCGCCAGGGCCAGCTCGCCGCCAACATGAGCGAGAAGCTGGCCGCGGTGGCCACCATCCAGGCCTCGGGGGAGGAAAGGCGCGAGCAGCGGCGTCTCGCGCGCCAGAACCGACGTCTGCTGGCGGCGGCCGGCCAGCGCGCCGCTGCGATCGGCTCCCTGCGCGCCATCGTCGAGGCGGGCAGCGGCCTGGCGCTCATCCTGGCCCTCGCGGCCACCGCCTGGCTGGCGGCGGCCGGCGAGGTGAGGCCGGCTGTGCTGCTGGCGGTCTTTTCCCTGGTGGGCTTTCTGTCCTCGCCCCTGCGCCAGCTCGGGCGCGTGTACGAATACCGCCAGGCCTACCGGGTGGCGGTCGCCAACCTCCAGCGATTGCTGTCACGGTTGCATCCGCTGCCGCGTCGTGCTCGGGTGCCGGTGCCTGGACCGCATTCCGGTGTCCTTGCGACGGAGGGGCTGATGGTGAACGGTGTCCTGCGCGCGGTGACGGCATCGGTGCCGGCGGGCTGTCGCGTGGCCCTCACCGGCCGCAACGGCGCGGGCAAGAGTACCCTGCTGGCGGTACTCGCCGGGCTGCGCCGACCGGATGCGGGCACCGTGTGCATCGATGGGGTCCCGGTCACCGCCTATCCCCCCGCCCAGCTTCGTCGCCTGGTGGCCTACCTGGACAGCGAGCCGGTGCTGTGGCGCGGCACCCTGGAGCGGAACCTGCGGTACGGCGCCGGCGAGGTGGGCCCCGAGCGGTTGCAGGAGGTGCTGGAACGGTGCGGCCTGCACTCCCTGGTCGAACGTCTGCCCCGGGGCCTCGAGACACGGCTCGGCGAAGGCGCACGGGAGCTGTCCCGCGGTGAACGGATGCGCATCGCCCTGGCCAGAGTGCTGCTGCGCGAGCCCCGGATCCTGCTCCTGGACGAGGTGGACGCCCATCTGGATGCGGCGGCTCTGGCACTGCTGGATCGGGTGCTGCGCGATTTCCCCGGCACCCTGGTGATGGCCACTCACCGTACGCCCCCGCCCTCGCTGTTTCAACGCATCTGGCACCTGCACGATGGCGAGCTGATCGAAACGGCGCACCCGGAGGGTCCGACTCTCATCGCTGATGTCCGAGCGTGGAGGCGCGCCTGAGATGGATCCGCTGCGGAAGACAAGGGAGTGCCGGGATACCGGGAATCTGTACCGGTTTCGTTCGGTGGGCGAGCCGTCGTTGCCCTGCGCCCTGTTCATGCCCGATGCGAGCCGTCCGCCGCGGCGCCTGCTGGTGAGCGTGCATGGCATCTCGCGCAATGCCGAAGAACATCTGCAAGAGGCCCTGCCCCTGGCCGCCGCCTGTGGCGTGGCCCTGCTGGTGCCGCGCTTCTCCGCCTTCGATTTCCCCGACTATCAGCGCCTGGGACGTCGCGGCCACGGGCCCCGTGCGGATCTCGCCTTGTTGCGCGCCCTGGACGAGGTCGCAGATTTGTTCGCCTGGGAGCTGCCCCGGATCGACCTGTTCGGCTACTCCGGAGGCGCCCAGTTCGCACACCGCTTCGCCCTGGTCCATCCGCGCCGGATACGTCGGCTGGGGCTGGGCGCGGCGGGGTGGTACAGCTGGCCCGACCGCGGGCTGCGCTATCCCTTGGGTGTCGGACGTACTCCGGCACTGGACGCGCCGCTGTGTTTGAAACGGCTGCTGCGCAAGCGCATTCGCGTCTATGTGGGGGCACAGGATCGGCGGCGCGATCCAGCGCTCAATACTCGGGAGGCCATCGACCGGCTGCAGGGACTCAACCGCTTGCAGCGCGCTCGCAACTGGGTGGCCGCAATGCGCGCCGCTGCCGAGTCCGCCGGCCTGAAGCCGCGTATCCGACTGCGGGTACTACCGGATGCCAGCCACGATTTCGGTGACATGGTGCACCGTGGCGGCCTGCTGAACCGACTGTTCGAGGATTTCTATGGATGCACCGGAGGTCCGTACCGATGAGATACCCTGCCTGGCCGATCCTGATGCTGATCCCTGCACTGGCCCTGGCGGCGCCGCGACCCGGCAGCGTGGCGGTCTATTCCGACGGCCAGGTCCAGCGGCTGCTCGAGGTCACGGACCAGGGGCTGCGCTGGGAGGATCAGCGTCTGCGTACCGAACAGCAGCCTCGCAACCCGCTGTTGCCGCCGCGCTGGCGGGTGGGTCTCGATGGCCGGGTGCAGTACCGCCAGCACCTGTCGAAGGGGCATCCCGATCGCCTGTTGAAGGCGCCGCCCGGCAGCAGCGAAACCTTCGTGGTGGCGCGGACCGATGCCGCGGGCAATCGCAGCGAGCGTCATTTCGAATGCCGGTACCTGGGACCCGCGAGCCGGCGCCTGGCCGGCCGGCGCGAGGCGGTCCGCCATTTCCGCTGCGAGCGCTTCGCGATTCACCGCAAGTTCTGGACCCGGGTGCCGAAGGAGACGCGCGAAATCTGGTGGTCGCCGCGTCTGGGGCTGGTGCTGGAATCGCATCGTCGCCGAGCGGACGGCCGGTACCGGGAACGTCGCTTGCTGGACCTGCTGCCGCCCGGCGGCTACCGCTATCGCAAGGTGGTCGAGCTGCTCCGCCAGGCGCGAGCCAAGGAGGTGCGCCGATGAAACGCCATGGCCTCATCCTGCTGCTGACTCTGTTGCTGGCCGGCTGCGCCGGCCTGCCCCTGGTGCGCGAAGCACGGACGCTCGATGCCGGCGAGGTGCGGCGGCTGTTCGAGGACCGTACCGTCGAGTCCTACAATCGTGGCAGCGGCCTCACCAGCTTCACCTATTACCGACCCGACGGCCGGGTGCTGCAGCGCCGCTTCTGGTCCTGGCGCAGCGGCTCCTGGCGGGTGCGCCCCGACGGCCGCATCTGCCTGAAGTTTCGCACTGAACGCTGTCGTCGGATCCTGTCGGAGGGCGGTCGTTACTACAAGATCGCCGGCCGCGACCCGAAGGCACGCCGGCTGGTGCATTATCGGCGGTTCCTGCCGGGCAATCACATCGCGCCGCCTGGCGGGCGCTGGCCGAAGGGCCCGGTGTTCCTGCCCTGAGCGCGGGATTCGGGCGGGCGGCGGCGGGATGGTTATAATGGCGCCGTCTCCGCAACCGCCGCCCCTCCATGTCCACCCGTTACATGCTCGATTGCCGCCGCCTGCTCTGCCCCATGCCCGTGATCCGGGTCCAGGACCGGGTGGCCGAACTCGCCCCGGGTGAGGAACTGGAGGCGGTCTGCACCGACCCCGGGGCGCTCAACGACATCCCGGCCTGGTGCCGTATCAACGGCCACGAGGTGCTCGAGTGCGGCGAGCGGGACGGCGACTATGTGGTGGTGCTGCGCGTGGGGGACGGCGCATGAACGGCGCCACCGGCTCCCTGCTGGAAGAACGCGCCGACGCCAGCCAGCGCGTCACCCTGGTGGGCGCGGTGGTCAACCTGCTGCTGTCGGCGCTCAAGCTGGTGGTGGGCGTCCTGGCCGAATCCGCAGCCCTGGTGGCGGACGGCATCCATTCCCTCTCGGACCTGTTCTCCGATGCCCTGGTCTGGTTCGCGGCGCGTCATGCCGGCGAGGAGCCGGACGAGGAGCATCCCTACGGCCATGGCCGCTTCGAGACCGCCGCCACCCTCGCCCTGGGCATCCTGCTGGGACTGGTGGCCCTGGGCATCGTCTGGGATGCGGTGGAACGGGTGGCCGAGGGCGACTACCCCACCCCGGGCAGCCTCGCGGTGTGGGCGGCGGCGATCTCCATCCTCGCCAAGGAAGCGCTCTACTGGTACACCATCCTGGTGGCGCGACGGGTGAACTCCAGGATGCTGGCGGCCAATGCCTGGCATCATCGCAGCGACGCCATCTCCTCGGTGGTGGTGCTGCTGGGGATCCTCGGCGCCATGGCCGGCTGGCCCTATCTGGACGCGGTGGCCGCGGTGGTGGTCGGCGCCATGGTGGCCAAGATCGGCTGGGACCTGGGCTGGGAGGCGATGCAGGAGCTGGTGGACTCCGCTCTGGACCCGGAACAGGTGCGCGCCGCCGAGGCCGCGATCTGCTCGGTGGACGGAGTGCGTTCCATCCACATGCTGCGCACCCGGCGTCACGGCCACCAGGCGACCGCCGACGTGCACGTACAGGTGGATCCGCGGGTGTCGGTCTCCGAGGGGCACATGATCAGCATCGCGGGGGAGGAACGCCTCAAGGAGGCGGTGGAGATGATCAACGACGTCACCGTGCACATCGACCCGGAGAACGACGAGGACGGCCCCTCCTGCCGCGACCTGCCGCTGCGCGGCGAGGTGCTGCGCCTGCTCGCCGAGCGCTGGCCGCCGCTGCCCGAGGGCCATGCGGTGGTGCTGCACTATCTCTCGGGCCGGATCGAGGTGGATCTGGAGCTGCCCCTGGACGGCTGCGAGCCGCAGCGCGCCCGCGCCCTGCGCGAGGAGCTGCAGGCGCGGCTGGCGGAGGACGAGCGGTTCGGGGTCGTGCGGCTGAAGTATCGCGCTGCACCATAAGTGGGCATTCGGCCCCATTATGCCCCACTATGGTGCGCATCTCCGCCCCTTTCGGGCAGAAGGGCGGGCCGGCAGATGGCCTCATAAACAGATAGTGGGTGCGACTTGACGCAAGTTTCCCTATAGTTTGGGCCGGATTATGCAACCTGCCCCCCAGCGGCGGCCGCGCGCCGGGAATGGCATGTTGTTTGCCTTGTTACTGCGAACCCTGTTCGTCGACCCCTGGCCGACAGTGGGAAAGTGCAACGACCGGGCTGCCGCGCAGCCCATCCCTGAAACCTTCTTGGAGAGATCGAGATGGCCGCAAAAAACGTCCTGAAGATGATCAAGGACAATGACGTCAAGTACGTCGATTTCCGTTTCACCGATACCCGCGGCAAGGAGCAACACGTCACCGTGCCCGCTTCTACCGTTGACGAGGGCCTGTTCGAGGAAGGCAAGATGTTCGACGGCTCGTCGATCGCCGGCTGGAAGGGCATCAACGAGTCCGACATGATCCTGATGCCGGATCCGGACACCGCCGTGATGGACCCCTTCACCGACGACGCCACCCTGAACCTGCGCTGCGACATCCTCGAGCCGTCCACCATGGAAGGCTACGAGCGGGATCCCCGCTCGGTGGCCAAGCGCGCCGAGGCCTACCTGAAGTCCACCGGCATCGCCGACACCGCCTACTTCGGCCCGGAGCCGGAGTTCTTCGTGCTCGACGACGTGCGCTGGAGCGTCACCATGGCAGGCTCCATGGTGCAAATCGATTCCGAAGAGGCCGAGTGGAACTCCGAGAAGGTCTACGAGGACGGCAACATCGGTCACCGCCCGGGCGTCAAGGGCGGCTACTTCCCGGTGCCCCCGGTCGACTCCCTGCACGATCTGCGCGGCGCCATGTGCGACGCCCTGGAGGAGATGGGCGTGACCGTCGAGGTGCACCACCACGAGGTGGCCACCGCCGGCCAGTGCGAGATCGGCACCCAGTTCAACACCCTGGTCAAGCGCGCCGACTGGAACCAGATCCTCAAGTACTGCGTGCACAACGTGGCCCATGCCTACGGCAAGACCGCCACCTTCATGCCCAAGCCCATCGTCGGCGACAACGGCTCCGGCATGCACGTCCACCAGTCCCTGGCGAAGGACGGCGAGAACATCTTCGCCGGTGACCAGTACGGCGGCCTGTCCGAGACCGCCCTGTACTATATCGGCGGGATCATCAAGCACGCGCGCGCCCTGAACGCCTTCACCAACGCCTCCACCAACAGCTACAAGCGTCTGGTGCCCGGCTTCGAGGCCCCGGTGATGCTGGCCTACTCGGCACGCAACCGCTCCGCCTCCATCCGGATTCCCTGGGTCGCCAGCCCCAAGGCGCGCCGCATCGAAGTGCGCTTCCCGGATCCCACCGCCAACCCCTATCTGGCCTTCTCGGCCATGATGATGGCCGGTCTGGACGGCATCCAGAACAAGATCCACCCCGGCGAGGCGGCGGACAAGGACCTCTACGAGCTGCCGCCGGAAGAGGCCGCCAACATCCCCACCGTCTGCCACAGCCTGGACCAGGCCCTGGAGGCGCTGGATGCCGACCGCGACTTCCTCAAGGCCGGCGGCGTCTTCACCGACGACCTGATCGACGGCTACATCGAACTGAAGATGGAAGAGGTCACGCAACTGCGCATGACCACCCACCCCATCGAGTTCGACATGTACTACAGCCTCTGAACCGGCGCCCGCCGGTTCCCCAGCCCGCCCCCGGCGCGTCCGGCGGCGGGCTTTTTCGTGATCGGCGCCGCTTGTTGGGCGTCGCCGACTCCTCTATGCTCGAGGCATGAAGCATCTGATGCTCAGCCTGACGCTGCTGTTCGCCCTGACGCCGGCCTGGGCCGTGATCTGCAAGCAGGTGGACGCCAAGGGAGTGGTCTCCTACTCCGACCTGCCGCCCGACGAATGTCCACAGCCGGTGCAGCTCCCCGAGTATTCCCGCTATGCGCCGCGGCCCATCGCCGCGCCGCCCGCCCCGCCGCGCCCCGCCGCCAACGCGAATCGGACCGGCGGGGCCTACCAGTCGCTGGTGATCCGCCAGCCCGAGCAGGGGGCCTCGGTGCACGATCCGGCGGGGCGTCTGGACATCGCCCTGGCGGTGCAGCCGGCGCTGCAGGAGGGCGACAGCATCCGCATCCTGCTCGACGGCGCCGAGGTGCTGACCACCGGCGGCCATCCCGCCTACACGCCCAACTTCACCCCGCCCAGTCGCTGAGCGGCGCCTTGCATGCACCATAATGGTGCGTCATCATGGCGGTCATCCCGGCGGTAGGCTGCGTCCGGGCGGCGCGGGCCCGCCAAATGCCGCCTGTCGGGCGGCTTAGACCGTCCGAACGGGAATGGCCTGATTATTGCCTGCCCTCTGGCATGACCGAGAAACCCAGCCCCGAGACCCGTATCCTCGACAACCTCGTCACCGGGGTGCTGGTGTTCGATGGCGAGGGCCGGGTCGCCTACCTCAACCAGATGGCGGAATTCCTGCTCGGGCTCAGCGCACGCCACGTGGTGGGGCAGGTGCCCGACCCTTCGGTCACCTGCGACGGCCAGTCCCTGTCCGAGATGGTGCGCTTGGCGCGCGACGGCGAGGTGGTGGGCAAACGCGGCGCCACCCTGGTGCGCGCCGACCGCGACAGCATCACCGTGGACTGCACCATCACCCATGTCGCCGAGGAGAGCGTGCGCACCATCGTGGAACTGCAGCAGGTGGACCGGCAACTGCGGATCCGGCGCGAGAACCAGCTCCTCACCCAGCAGGCGGCGACCCGCGACCTGCTGCGCGGCCTGGCGCACGAGATCAAGAACCCCCTCGGCGGCCTGCGCGGCGCCGCCCAGTTGCTGGCCGCAGAGCTGCCGGATGACGAGCTGGGCGAATATACCCGCATCATCATCGAGGAGGCGGACCGCCTGAAGTCCCTGGTGGACGAGATGCTCGGCCCCAACCGGCGGCCGGAGTTCCGCGAGGTGAACATCCATGCGGTGCTGGAGCGGGTGCGCAGCCTGGTGCTGGCGGAGGCAGGCAACCGCCACCTGCGCGTCGAGCGCGACTACGACCCCAGCATTCCGGAGGTGATCGGCGACCCCGATCAGCTCATCCAGGCGGTGCTCAACATCGTGCGTAACGCGGTGCAGGCGATGCGCGACACCCCCGAACCGCGCCTGCGCCTGGTCACCCGGGTGGCGCGCAACTTCACCATCGGCGAGGTGCGCCACCGCCTGGTGGCGCGCATCGAGATCCGCGACAACGGCCCCGGCATACCGCCGGAGATCGCCGACACCCTGTTCCTGCCCATGGTCACCGCCGGCGGCGGCACCGGGCTCGGGTTGTCCATCGCCCAGTCGCTGATCACCCGCCACCAGGGACTGGTGGAATGTCACAGCCGCGACGGCGAGACCGTGTTCACCCTGCTGCTGCCGCTGCCCGAGAAACCGGGAGGTAAAGAGAAATGAACAGGCCCAATGTCGTATGGGTCATCGACGACGACCGCTCCATCCGCTGGGTGCTGGAGAAGGCCCTGCACAAGGCGGGCATGCAGACCCGGCTGTTCGAGCGCGCCGACGGCGTGCTCGAGGCCCTGGAGGAAGAGCGCCCGGACGCCATCGTCTCCGACATCCGCATGCCGGGGATGGACGGCATCACCCTGCTGGAACGGATCCAGGCGCGCCATCCGGACATCCCGGTGATCGTCATGACCGCCCATTCCGACCTCGACAGCGCGGTCTCCGCCTACCACGGCGGCGCCTTCGAGTACCTGCCCAAGCCCTTCGACGTGACCGAGGCGGTGGAACAGGTGCAGCGTGCCTGCCGCCTGCACCGCGAGCGGGTCGCCGAGGCGCGGGTGGGCGAGCGCCGCCAGGCCGAGATCATCGGCGAGGCGCCCGCCATGCAGGAGGTGTTCCGCGCCATCGGCCGCCTCGCCCGCTCCAACATCACGGTGCTGATCAACGGCGAGTCGGGCACCGGCAAGGAGCTGGTGGCGCACGCCCTGCACCACCACAGCCCGCGTGCCGACGGCCCCTTCATCGCCCTCAACATGGCGGCCATCCCCCACGACCTGCTGGAGTCGGAGCTGTTCGGCCACGAGAAGGGCGCCTTCACCGGCGCCCAGGGGCGGCGCCCCGGCCGTTTCGAGCAGGCCCACGGCGGCACCCTGTTCCTGGACGAGATCGGGGACATGCCCTTCGAGCTGCAGACCCGGCTGCTGCGGGTGCTGGCCGACGGCGAGTTCTACCGCGTGGGCGGCCACGAGCTGGTGAAGGTGGACGTGCGCATCATCGCCGCCACCCATCAGGACCTGGAACGGCTGGTGGCGGAGGGCCGCTTCCGCGAGGACCTGTTCCACCGCCTGAACGTGATCCGCATCCACATCCCCGCGCTGCGCGAGCGGCGCGAGGACATCCCCCTGCTGATGCGCCACTTCCTGGAACAGGCGGCGGTGGAGCTGCAGGTGGAGCCCAAGATCCTGCTGCCCGAGACCGAGGCCCTGATCCGCGAGCTGGACTGGCCCGGCAACGTGCGCCAGCTCGAGAACACCGCGCGTTGGCTGACGGTGATGGCCTCCGGGCGCGAGATCCATCCCGACGACCTGCCGCCGGAACTGCGCGAGACCACCGCGGAAAGCGCCGCGGCCGCCCCCGGCGACTGGCAGCAGGGCCTGCAGGCCTGGGCGCGGCATGCCCTGGCCGCCGGCCAGACCGATCTGCTGGGAGAGGCCCTGCCCGCCTTCGAGACGGTGATGATCCGCGCCGCCCTGGAACACACCGGCGGGCGGCGCCAGGACGCGGCGCGCCTGCTGGGCTGGGGACGCAACACCCTCACCCGCAAGATCAAGGAGTTGGGCCTGGAGGCGGAACTGAAGGACGCCGGCTAGCGGGCTCAATCCCCGCCGTGCGCCGGGTAGCCGGGGCGGCGGTGGCGCCTATAATCCGCCCTTTGTCATTTCCGGGAGGAGAGACGGTGGACAGCACGAGTATCGAGCTGGTCGGTTCCAGGATCGATCGCGTGGAGGTCGAGGGCGAGCGGGTGCGGATCCGCTTCGAGCCGGCCTATCTGATCAAGACCATGACCGGATCGGTGGAGCGCACCCGCTGGTGGCAGAACGGCTGGCTGGTGTTCGAACAGGCGGAACTGGAGGACGAAGCGGTGCTGGCTGACCTGCCGGCGGACTGCGCCGGCGGCGATGTGGGGGAGAACATCTACACCTACCGCGATATGCTGCCGGTGCCGCTGGAGAGCGCCGGCCAGGCGCACTGCGACCTCGCGCTGGCCGGCAACGAGCGGCGTATCCGGGTGAGCGGGCGGGCGGTGCGCCTGGAGC
>CAZVIG010000019.1:12773-13039 GCA_964627395.1 uncultured Sedimenticola sp. | reverse complement strand
CACCACGGGCGAGGATGGCGGCCCGGGTGAGGACATTCTCCAGTTCGCGGATATTGCCCGGCCAGTCGTATTCGCGCAGCTTGCGCCAGGTGCTCTCGGCCAGGTGCCGGATACAGGTATGCTGGCGGGCGTTGATCTTCTTCAGCAGGTGCTCGATCAGCAGCGGCAGGTCCTCCTTGCGCTCGCGCAGCGGCGGCAGATGAATGTGCACCACATCGAGACGGTAATAGAGGTCCTCGCGGAAACGGCCTTCCTCTATCATCGCC
>CAZVIG010000019.1:1710-12763 GCA_964627395.1 uncultured Sedimenticola sp. | reverse complement strand
TTCCTGGAGTACCCGCAGCAGTTTCGCCTGCAGTGCGAGCGGCATCTCGCCCACTTCGTCGAGGAACAGGGTGCCGTCGGAGGCCAGCTCGAAACGTCCCTCCTTGCGCGCGGTAGCGCCGGTGAAGCTGCCCTTTTCATGACCGAACAGCTCGCTCTCCAGGACGCCCTCGGCGAGCGCCGAACAGTTGACCGGCAGGAAGATGCCGGTGCGTCCCGAATGATGGTGGATCGCCTTGGCGACCACCTCCTTGCCGGTGCCGCTCTCTCCGGTGATGAGCACCGGGGCGTTGCGCGCCGCCACCGCGCCGATGGTCTTGCAGATCTCGAGGATCGCCGGGCTCTGCCCGACGATCTGGGTGATGTCGGCGGTGAGGCCCTCCGCCTCGGTGATTACCGCTACCTGGCGGGAGAGGCGGTGCCGCTGCAGGGCGTTGTCCAGGGTGGTGTCCAGTTCCACCTTGTCCATGGGCTTGCGGATGTAGTCGTAGGCGCCGAAGCGCATCGCCTCTATGGCGAGATTGTTGTCGCTGACCCCCGTGATCATGATCACCGGGGGGGCGTCTCCGCGTTCGCCCATTTCGCGCAACAGTTCGATGCCATGCCCGTCCGGGAGCTGCTGATCGAGGAGAATGGCATCGGGTATGCCATCGGCGAGCGCCGCGCGGGCCGAGGCAAGGTCGCTGCACAGCCGGGGATGATGCCCGCGGTCCTCCAGGTGCATGGACAACACCTCGCCGAATACGGGGTCGTCCTCGACGATCAGGATCTCAGCCATGGCGAAGGCCCCGGGGGTTGGTCATCTCCGGGATGACGGACGGCAGGGAGACAGGAATGAAGCGCATCATCGAATGGACACCAGGCAAGGTCACTGTCGCTAGTGTACTGGTGATGGGGCTGATCGTCATCGGCGTGGGCCTGAGCAGCATGCGCTATGTGATCGACTATCTCTACAAGGGGATGGTGGAGCACGGTCTGACCCACAACCACGAGGTGGCCGAGCGTCTGGAACCTCTGCTGGCGCCGCGCTTGGCGCTCGACGACGATCCCAATGCGCATCTGTTCCGGCGGGTGGTCCAGCTCTACGGCGCCTTCGGCTATCGGATCTTCGTGGTGGAGAACGGCACTCGGCTCATCGCGGACAGCCATTCCAAACAGGCGCTCCCTCGGCCGCTGCGCGACTCATGGCTGGCGGAACTGCTGCGCGGCGACGAGGACAGGCCGCTGCTGCGGCTGGAGCCCGGCTCCTTCGAGGTGCGGACGCCGCAGGGGGGCACCCTGCTGGTATCGCTGCATCCCATGCAGGTGGAGCGTTATCCGAATCGACGCTTCCTGCTGGGCGTGGTGAGCGATCTGGATCCGCTGATCGGCTTCGTGGACGACCTGCACCGCAATCTCGACTGGATACTGCTGGCGACCTTTCTGGTGATCGGACTGATCGGCGTACTGGGCATGCGTGCGGTGGGGCGCATCTATGAGCGCCGTCTCGAGCAAACCCTGGCCGAGCGGACTCGCGAGCTGGAGGCGGCCCATCAGCGCATGGTCGAGCAGACGCGGCTGGCCACCATCGGCAAGACCGCAGCGGTGTTGGCGCACGAGATGCGCAACCCGCTTTCGTCCATCAAGCTGGCGCTCTCCGGCCTCACGCCGGAAGACGGTCTTTCGGAGCGCGCGGAACGCCGCATCCGCCTGGTGGTGGGTGAAGTGGACCGGCTGGAGGCGCTGCTCAATCAGACCCTGGACTATGCGCGGCCCTTGCAGGTGTCGAAAAAGCCGGTGGACATCGATGAGTTGGTGGCGCGGGTGGTGGAGGCCCAGCAGCCGCTGCTCGAGCGCCGTGGACTGGTGGTGGATCACCGTCGATGCAAAGGCTGCCCAGGCGTCTGTCTGGACGAGGCCAAGTTCCACCAGGTATTGCTCAACGTCCTCAAGAACGCCATCGAGGCCAGCCCGGATGGCGGTGTCATCACCATAGCCACCGGACCTGGCGCGGATGGCAGGCTGCGCATCGAGGTCGGCAATGCCGGCCGGGTGCCGGACGAGGAGGTGCTGGAGAAGGCCTTCGAACCCTTTTTTACCACCAAGCCGCGGGGTGCCGGACTGGGGCTGGGACTGGTGAAACGCATCGTCGAGGAACATGGCGGCAGCGTCGCCCTGGAGCGGGAGGCGACGGACCGGGTGCGCCTGGTGATCGAACTGCCGCTCCGGCCCGGCGCCGCAGTGAAGGACCGGGAAAAGAGTTGACGGTCACCCGGTGTTACAAGACGGCCTGAAACGGCAACAACCCGGTTACCCGCCCCATGTAGGGTGATCCGGATTCATCATTGGCCTACCAACGGAGAACACGATGCCCGATCGCAGAACCTTCCTGAAAGCGGCCGCCGGCGGCGGACTGCTTGCCGCCGCGCCGCTGCTGTTTCGTGGCGGCGCCCCCGCCATGGCAGCGGACGGCGCCTTCGAGAAGCCGCTCGCCATACCGCCCCTCGACGAGGGGCGGTTGGAAAAGGGCGTAAGAACTTTCGAACTCGGTGTGCGCTCGGGAAGTCGACGTTTCATCGAGGAACTCGAGACGCCCACCCTTGGCATCGATGCCGACTACCTGGGACCAGTGCTGCGTGTGCGTCGCGGGGAACGCCTCCGCATCGCGGTTCACAACGGACTGGACGAAGACACCACTCTGCACTGGCATGGACTGCGGCTGCCCGGACCCATGGATGGCGGCCCCCACCAGGTGATCCGTCCGGGATCGACCTGGACCCCCCATTTCCAGGTGCGCCAGCCGGCAGCCACCTGCTGGTTCCATTCCCACCAGTTGCATCGTACCGGAGAGCAGGTCTATCGCGGCATCGCAGGGCTGTTCTACATCGACGACGAGTGGAGCGATGCCCTGGCGTTGCCTGCAGACTATGGGGTGGACGACTTTCCCTTGGTGCTGCAAGACCGCTCCTTCAACCGCGACGGCAGTTTTCGCTATGCCGACAACATGCACACCCGCATGGCGGGCATGCTGGGCAATACCCTGCTGGTGAACGGTACGCTGTCTCCGGTCCTGGACGTGAAGCATCAGCGGGTCAGGCTGCGTGTTCTCAATGGTTCCAATGCGCGCATCTACAACCTGGCGTTTCGTGATGACCGATCCTTCCACCAGGTGGCGAGCGACGGCGGACTCCTGCCCGCGCCCGTGGAACGGCGCTCGTTGTTGTTGGCGCCGGCGGAACGTGCCGAGATCGTCGTCGAGCTGAAACCAGGAGAGGACCTGATGCTGATTCACCGTCCGGTGGAACTCGGTGGGGGCGGCATGATGATGATGCGCATGACCGCAGGAGCGGACGAAGGGCCCTATCCGATGCTTCGGCTGCGGGCGACGTCGGACGCCGCACCACCCGCCAAACCTCTGCCTTCGAAGCTCCGGCCGGTCGAACGCCTGTCCGCGGACGATGCCCGCGGCATCCGCCGGTTCCGGCTGGATACCCGCATGATGGTGGGTTCGACCATCAACGGGCGCTTCATGGACATGGCGCGTATCGACCAGAAAGTGCGGTTGGGCGATGTGGAGGTCTGGGAATTCGACAACCGCTCTCCCATGCCCCATCCCATGCACGTCCATGGCGTCCAGTTCCAGATTCTGGCACGCAACGGCCGCCCGCCGGCCGCCGGCGAAACGGGGTGGAAGGACACCGTACTGGTGCGGTCGGAGGAGAAGGTGCGGGTGATCGCTCGCTTCGAGGATGCTGCGGATGGGGACAATCCCTTCATGTTCCATTGCCACAACCTCGAGCACGAGGACGGCGGCATGATGGGGCAGTTCACCGTCACCGCCTGAATCTCGCATGCGCGGAGCGTTCTGTATTCGGCCCGCTTCCCGTCGGCCACCGGCATCGACACCCTCTTGACCTGGAGCCGACTCCAAGTTCTACACTGGCGCTAATGCGGCCGAACGCGAAGGTGCGCCGGTCGGAGTCGGGCGGCGCGAATCCATCCGAATCGGATCGATGAGTTGGGGGTCTATTGCCGGTGACGATCGAGATCGAGGTGTTCAGTGCGCCAGGCTGCGGCAAGTGCGGCCAGGCCAAGGAGCGGCTTCGTGCCGTTGCCCGGGATTTCGGAGACGACCGGGTGCGGTGGCGCGAGGTGGACGTGCTCGACGACATGGACCGTGCGGTGGCGCTGGGCGTGCTGTCCACCCCGGCCATCGCCATCGACGGCGAACTGGTATTCACCGGCACGCCCTCGGAAAAGGCCTTGCGCAAGGCGGTGGAGGAACGCCTGAAGAGGACGGCCCCATGATCGAGCTTTCCACCTCGATGCTGGCCGGGGTACTCGGACTGCTCGCCTTCTTCGAGCCCTGCACCATCGCCACCCATGGTCTGTTCGCGGAATACGCGCACCGCAGGCCGCGCGGCGCCTGTTGTCAGAGTCTGCTGACCGTATGGGCGATTCGGTCGTTGCTGCTGTTTCTGGTGTTCGGGATACCGGTGCTGCTGTTCCAGCCGATCTCGTTGAGCGTGCAGGCCCAGAGCATCGGTCTGCTGGTACTCGGGAGCCTTTACCTGATCTCCCGACGCATCGTGCTGCCGGTGCCGCATATCGAGTTCGCGCGCCTGATTCCCGGGGCGGATCGGCTGGGGCAGGCGGTCAGGCTGGGCCTGACCATCCCGGCCTGTGTGATTCCCCTGTTGCTGGTGGTGGGCGTTGCCGTGCAGCGGACCGGCTCGCTGACAGCGGCAGCGCTGGCCGCTCTCCTGTTCGCCGGCCTGTTCAATCTCCCCATGGCCCTGGCGGCCCGCAAGGGCCTGACCCCGGAGACGCGGGACCTGCTCTCACGCAGTGCCCGGGCCGCGCCCTATGTCACGGCCACCCTGTTGTTCTCCCTGGCCCTGTGGCTGTGGCTGCCGGAATTCGATCTGGGAAGGCATGGCCTGGATCAGGCGTTTTCCCGCGCGGATCTCGCCGGGCTGGTGGTGGGGTTCTTCGCCGGCCTGGTATTCAGCTTCAATCCGGTCGCATTTGCGGCCATTCCGATGGTGCTGGCCTATGTGACCCGCGAACATGAGCCCACCCGTGCCCATCGGCTGGCGCTGGCCTTCATCGCCGGGATGATACTGACCCACGTGGCGCTGGGCGTGGCCGCGGGCCTGGGCGGACAATGGGCCCAGGGCCTGCTGGGGCGGCACTGGGGGCTGGTGCTGGGGCCCGTGCTGATCCTGCTCGGCCTGGTCTGGGCGGGGTGGCTGCGCTTCACCCTGCCGTGGTTCCGGCTGCGGGCCAGGCCGGTGAGCGGTGCCGCGGGGGCCTTCCTGCTGGGCTTCCCCTTCAGTGTCGCCGTCTGTCCCTTCTGCGCACCCGCCCTGGTGGTGGCACTGGCTGCCAGTGCCAGTCTGCAATCGCCATTGTATGGCGCGGCTCTGCTGTTGAGCTTCGCTCTGGGCCGCAGCCTGCCGATACTTGTCGGAGCCTGGGCGATGTCCTGGCTGGAATCGCTCAAGGTGATGATGCGTTATCAGCATCTGTTCGAGGTCGCCGGCGGCGTGGTGCTGATCCTCACCGGACTCTACCTGATCAACGAATACACCTTCTGGATCGATTACACCCGGTGGCTGGGGAGCTGAGCCTCCCACACGGCGGCCATACCCCCCGCCCGCCGTTACTCCGTCTACCAAGGCCGTCGGTTACACCCTGTTACACAAAACCCCGCAGCGGTCACATCCCTGATACAGCTTCCTGTTTGAATGGAAGCCGTGACGAAAGCCGGTCCATTCATCCAGGAGGGCCAGAAAGATGCTTCGATCCATCGGTGTATCGGTGATGTTCTCCCTGTTGGCTTCCCCCATGCTGGCGGCCGATCCGGCAACGCAGTACACCAACGTCTGCCTTGCGTGTCACGGCGCAGACGGCGCAGGCGTCATGCCCAGGGTACCGGATCTCTCGGAGCCGGACGGCCCGCTGGCCAAGCCCGATGACCTGCTGGTGCAGGCGGTCATCAACGGCACGGGTGATCCCGCGACTGGAGCGGCCATGCCCCCCAAGGGGGGTGCCCCTGACCTGACCGAATCGGACATCCGCGCCCTGATTCGATACATGCGGCGCGAGTTCCTCGACTGAAACGAACCCACACCAAGGAGAAAGGCCATGAAGACCAAGATCCAATCGCTCGCAGTTGCCCTGGGGCTGGTGTCACTTGCCGGGCTCTCCGTTGCCGAGCCAACCGTCTATATCCCTCTGGGAAGCGCCAACCAGGTGATCGCAGTGGATGCCGCGACCGACACCATCGAGCGCACCTTCAGCGGTGTGACCAATGCCCATGGCCTGGTCGCCACCCCGGACGGAGAGTACCTGGTGGCAGGCAGCCTGCAGGAGAAGGCCGGCACGCCCAAAGATGCACTGAACAGCCAATTGTTCCTCATTCACCCCGCACACGGCCATGTGATGGCCACCATTCCGGTATCCGGCTGGAGCCACCACCAGGCCATGACGCCCGACGGACGTTACGTGCTGTCCACCCATCCCGTGCGGGGCACCCTCAGCGTGGTGGACATGACCAGTAACGAGTTGGTGCGCACCATCGAGACCGGCCCGGCACCCAACTATACGCTGGTCGCAGACGACAACAGGACGGCTTATGTCAGCAACAGCGGCAACGGCACCATCGCCGAAGTGGATCTCGAAAAGGGCGAGGTCAAAAGGCGCCTGGAGGCAGGGCCGGCACCCGAGCACCTGGTCTTCTCCGCCGACAAGCGGCGCATCTATGCTACCAATCCGCGGGCTGGCACGGTCTCCGAAGTGGACATCGCCACCGGCAAGGTGGCGCGCACCTTCCCGGTGGGGCGCAGCGTGCACGGCCTGGACATGGGAGACGACGGCAAGACCCTGTTCGCCAGTTCCAAGAAGGACAACAAGCTGGTGGCCATCGATACCGAAACCGGAAACACACGGAGTATCGACCTGGCGCCGGCACCCTACCACCTCAACACGATCAGGGGTACCGGAAAGGTCTATGTCTCCAGCCGCAAGCGGCCGGTGATCTGGGTCATCGACCAGGGCAGCCTGAAGGTCCTCGGCAGTATCGACCTGCCGGGTGGCGAGGGTCACCAGATGGCGATCGTGGACTGAGCAGCAATCCCAACCGCCCGGACCTTCCCTCATGAAAGGGGGAAGTCCGGACAAGGCCAGCGATAGACCGCTGCAATGCATTGACCGCTGCACGTCCCCGGAGGCGACAGCAACAGGAGGAACAGACCATGACCACCGATCCCGTATGCGGCATGGAAGTGACCGAAGACAGCGAATACGAGGCCGAGTACCACGGAAAGGTGTATCGCTTCTGCAGCCGTCATTGCCAGGAAAAATTCAAGGCAGACCCGGCCCGTTATGCGACCGCGGCTGCCAACGCACCGGCGCCGGAAACGGACCCTGTCTGCGGCATGCAGGTGGAACCGGACACCCCGTACCGGGAAACCTGGCACGACAGCGAATTCCTGTTCTGCAGCAGCCACTGCCAGGAGAAGTTTCGCGCCGATCCCGATACCTATGCGGCCAAGGCGCAGGCCACTGGACACCGCCATGAGGCGCATGACCACGCCCACCACCACGGTGATGGACACGAGGCCTGCGAGGGCGATGTCTGCGGCATCGACGTGGAGACCATCTATACCTGCCCCATGCACCCGGAGGTCCGCCAGAAGGGGCCTGGCACCTGCCCCAAGTGCGGCATGGCGCTGGAGCCCGAGGCGGTGCCGGAGCCGGTGGTAAAGACCGAGTACGTCTGCCCCATGCATCCCGAGGTGGTTCAAGACCACCCCGGCAACTGTCCCAAGTGCGGCATGGCCCTGGAGCCGCGCACCGTGACCGCCGAGATCCAGGAAAACCCCGAGCTGGTGGACATGACCCGGCGCTTCGTCGTCTCGGCCATCCTGGCGGTGCCGGTGTTCCTGCTGGCGATGGTGGCGGATCTCGCGCCGCAGTGGCTGCCGGACTGGCTGGACATGAAGACGGTGCAGTGGATCGAGTTCTTCCTCGCCACGCCGGTGGTGCTGTGGGGCGGCTGGCCCTTCTTCGTGCGTGGCTGGCAGTCGGTGGTCACCTGGAACCTCAACATGTTCACCCTCATCGGCCTGGGTGTCTCGGTGGCCTGGGCCTACAGCGTGGTGGCCTTGTTGTTCCCCGACTGGTTCCCGCCCAGCATGCGCTATGCCGAAGGGACGGTGCCTGTGTACTTCGAGGCCGCTGCGGTGATCACCGCCCTGGTTCTGCTGGGCCAGGTGCTGGAGCTGCGCGCCCGCTCGCGTACCAACAGCGCCATCCAGATGCTGCTGGGGCTGGCGCCCAACACCGCGCGTCGGATACGCGAAGACGGGACCGAGGAGGACGTGCCCCTGGACCGCGTGCAGGTGGGCGACCGCCTGCGGGTACGTCCCGGCGAGAAGATCCCGGTGGACGGCGTGGTGCTGGAGGGCAGCAGCACCGTAGACGAATCCATGGTCACCGGCGAGCCGTTGCCGGTGAGCAAGGGGCCGGGCGACAAGGTCATCGGTGCCACCATCAACGGTAATGGCTCCCTGGTGATCGAGGCCGAGAAGGTGGGTTCCGACACCCTGCTGTCGCAGATCGTGCGCATGGTGAGCGAGGCCCAGCGCTCGCGGGCGCCTATCCAGAAGCTGGCCGACCAGGTTTCCGCCTGGTTCGTCCCGGCGGTGGTGCTGATCGCCATCGTCACCTTCATCGCCTGGCTCACCATCGGTCCCGAGCCCCGCCTCGCGCATGCCATCGTCAATTCGGTGGCGGTGCTGATCATCGCCTGTCCCTGCGCCCTCGGTCTGGCCACGCCCATGTCGATCATGGTGGGCACCGGCAAGGGCGCGACCATGGGCGTACTGTTCAAAGACGCCGAGGCGCTGGAAGTGATGCGCAAGGTCGATACCCTGGTGGTGGACAAGACGGGCACCCTCACCGAGGGGCATCCAGAATTGGTGAGCGTGGTGCCAGCGGGTGAGCTGGACGAGCCGACCCTGGTACGCATCGCCGCCAGCCTGGAGCGGGCCAGCGAGCACCCCCTGGCCGCGGCCATCGTGCGCGGTGCCGAGCAGCGCGGGTTGACGCTGGATGCGCCGGAAGAATTCGAGGCGATCACCGGCAAAGGCGTGGCCGGCACCATCGAGGGCCGACGGGTGCTGCTGGGCAATGCGCGTCTGATGCTGGAGCAGGGCATCGACTTCGGTTCCCTGCATCAGGCGGCGGAGGAGCTGCGGCGCGACGGCCAGACAGTGATGTACCTGGCGCTGGACGGTGCACCGGCCGGTCTGCTGGGCGTCGCCGATCCGGTGAAGGAGACCACGCCGCAGGCGATCCGGGAGCTGCACGAGGAAGGACTGGAGATCGTGATGCTCACCGGAGACAACCGCACCACCGCCGAGTCGGTGGCGCGTCGCCTGGGCATCGACCGCATCGAGGCCGAGGTGCTGCCCGAGCAGAAGGCGGCGGTGGTCAAGCAGCTCCAGCAGGAGGGGCGCATGGTGGCCATGGCCGGGGACGGCATCAACGACGCCCCGGCGCTCGCCCAGGCGCATGTCGGCATCGCCATGGGCACCGGTACCGACATCGCCATGGAGAGCGCCGGCGTGACCCTGGTCAAGGGCGACCTGCGTGGCATCGTGCGTGCCCGCCGCCTGAGCCGCGCGGTGATGCGCAACATCAAGCAGAATCTGTTCTTCGCCTTCATCTACAACTCGGCCGGCGTGCCCATCGCCGCCGGCGTGCTGTATCCGGCCTTCGGTCTGCTGCTCTCGCCGATCATCGCCGCCACCGCCATGAGCTTCAGTTCCGTATCGGTGATCGCGAATGCGCTACGCTTGCGGCGGGTGAAGATCTGACACGGACTGGAGGAGGGGGCCTTGGCGCGGAAGGACGACGGGCGGATCCAGATCGCGGGCGCAGGACCCGCGGGCCTGGCAGCCGCCATCACCCTGGCGGCCGCCGGCCGGCCGGTCGTGGTGCACGAGGCCTATCGCCAGGTGGGCCATCGTTTCGGCGGAGACCTACAGGGACTGGAGAACTGGACCGGCGAACAGGATGCGCTGGATGCCCTGCGCGACCTGGGCATCACGACCGACTTCGAGACGCTGCCCTGCCGCGAGGGCCTGGCCTTCGACCCCTGGGACAAGGCCTACCCGGTACGCAGCGAGCGTCCCCTTTTCTACATGGTGGAGCGTGGGCCGGGAGAATCCAGTCTGGACAGCGCCCTGCTGCGCCAGGCCTTGGCGGCGGGGGTGGAGGTGCGCTTCGGCAGTCGCGTCCGTACCCTCGAAGGCCCCGCCATTCTGGCCACCGGACCGCGTATCGCGGACGCGGTGGCCACCGGCTATCACTTCGCCACCGACATGGACGACGGCTTCTGGATCATCTGCGACGACCGCCTGGCGCCCCGTGGCTATGCCTACCTCCTGGTGATGAACGGCCGTGGCACGGTCAAGACCTGCCTGTTCGACCGTCTCTCCGATACCCGACGTTATGTGGAGCGGACCGTCGCCGCCTTCGAGCGTCTGGTGGGTCTGCGCATGATAGATCCGCGGCCACACGGTGGGGCCGGCAACTTCCATATTCCGGTCACCGCGCTCGAAGGGAACAACCCGGTGGCCGGCGAGCAGGCCGGGTTCCAGGACACCTTGTGGGGTTTCGGGATCCACCTGGCGATCCGGTCCGGGGTGCTCGCCGCCCGCTGCCTGCTGGAAGGGGCGAGCGACGACTACGATCGTCGCTGGCGAGAGGCCTTCGGTCCGCTGCTGGAGACTTCGGTGGTCAACCGCGTCGTCTACGGGTTGCTGGGAAACCGTGGTTACCGCTGGGGACTGCGGCTGCAGGCAAAGCGCGATGCCCGCCTGCTGCTGCAGCGCACTTACCGGCCCTCCCGTCTCAAGCGGCGTCTGTTCCCGCTGGCGCGCTGGCGCTATCGCAGCAAGCGCGTAACTGCGGCCGGGGCGGCGCCCGACTGTAGCAGCGCCTGAATATCCTAGGGAGATCTTCGCATGTCGCGCCCACGCATCACTCTGATCGGCAACGGG